>JAEOSV010000201.1 GCA_016840185.1 Candidatus Hermodarchaeota archaeon
ACTCGATCAGATAATAAGACTTCTAGCGCCTCGGGATCCGAGAGCCCATTTGCCCATTGTCGCCAATCTACACTTGTGATAAATTTAACCTGGACATCCCGGGGAATGATGTTGAGAAGGTACTCCGTGATATCGTTCGTAATAAGGGGGGAGATTAATAGAACCGAGTTTTTTGCCGACGATAAGAGCCCGTGAACCAAGTCATGAAGTCCATTTGATGTGTTTATGAAGACACTTTTCGTTTTTCGAGGTAACGTTGATGAAAGAGAGTAAACCTGCTTAGCTTTTGGATATTCGCAAGCACCTTCACAGAAAGCCGTTGAATATTGCTGAGCTTCTTTAATGATACTTCGATCAGATGAGACAATTGTCAAGTCTTGAATCGGTGTTGAATCATTGGTCACTAAGTCGGCAGAACCAATGGCCAACCGTTGATCTGTGATAAGCATGTTGAAATGGATGCGTGGTCGATGAATTATTTCGACTGCTTGATCTGACCGTTTTGCCAATCCCCTAAGCTTCTCGGCATCAGCATTATCTGCAAGAATAAGTCGCACTATTGCTGACTCATTGATATTACGAAGAAGATCCTTGAAGGGTGTGCCTTCCAAGCGGGGGCTTCCGAGCCAGACAATTTTCTCACCTTGCCTAGCTAACAATCGGTAATCAGAGTCAATATCGGATTGGACAAGAAAAATCGGTGTCGTAGATAACTTTTCTTCAGCTACTGATAACAAATCAATAATTTTTGGAAAGAATTTCGTCTCAATCAAGGGTCGAAATTCCCAAAGAACCATTAGTAAAACTGAACCAACGATTAGAAACAGGGCTAATGCAGGAAACATTTCGATACAAGTCTCGCCTAGTTGCTGGAAATTCGAACCCCTTTTGGCAATATGTGCCTATTTTATCTTTTGGCGGGTAAGATACTCATCTACACATTCAACTGTATTGTTTTTGTTTTGATTTTTTTTCTAGAAAAAATGAACAAAAAATTGGTTCAAAGTCATTTGCTGAAGAAAGTTTGATCCAAAAAAGTTATTCTTGTCTTAGGTATGAGTGGGCAGACCAACTTAGGAGAATTACAATGAGGACAATCGTATACGGAGCGACAAGTAATGAACTGAGTAACATTAGTGGGACTCCTCCTGGTAAGAATCCGATTTGAAAAATGAGTACGGGTATGATGGCCACCCATGAAATGACGGGAAAGGTTATCATCAAAGCAATGGGAGTTTCGTTTTTCGCTCGTGAGGCATAAGGATAGCGGCTTCCCAGTCCTACACCGATGGCTGTGGCGATGAGTATCGCGTGGGGGAGAATGGCGAGGGCAACTGGGAGCAGGTAGAGGCTTCCCAATATCACCGCGAAGTATATTGCGAAAGGGATTGCCAAACATATCGGAGTGAGTAGGAGCTGGATGTATTTGATGAAGGTAAGCCGTAGTGGTGGTACAGGGGCCAATCGAATTAGATAGATGGTGCCGTATTCTCCCTGAAAGGGGTCAGAGGATGAAATTGCGAGGAGTGGAATTATTACCACTAGTAGAATGGCGTAAAGGGTTTCGATGAGTGGGGCGAATTCAGGGGGAATCGGGAACATGGTTCCAAAGGTAGGAACTAGACTGATGAAAATGATTGCAAAGACGAAGTTTGCTACAAGTCCAAGGATATAGAACGTCTTACCTGGTTTTCGAAATCCGGTTACGATGTCCTTCTTGAAAAGTGCTCGAACAGGAGATGTTGTTGAAGAGAACTTGATGGGAAGCCGACTAAGGGTACCGAGTGCAGTACCCCTTCGTCGCGCTACTGTGGCGATTTCTTCGTAGAGATCGACAGTGATTCGGTCTGTTAACCACCGGGTGAGAACCATGATGATTACAAAGGTTAGTATCAATCCCAGAACGATCCAGGGAAGTGCGGGATAATAGAGATAGGTGAAATTGCCCTCTGAACCGGGGGTTGCACCACTGAAGAGAATGGACACTAACATGTAGGCTAGATTGTACATTGGGGAGGAGACAAGAAGCCCGTTCACGAGCCAGATAGGGCTTAAGAGTAAGACGGTGCCAATTAGCAGCCCAATGTAGAATATGACGCGAAAGATTCGTTGTTGAGGTCGTGGTTGAGAAACGAACTTACGCAAAGCATAGAGTCCTTGGGTTGCCACGGAACCAATCTCAGCGAGGAGGAAGGCAATGAATAGGAAGAGGATAAACATTGCTAGAGTGAGACCGAAATTTAAACCAAAGTACCAAAGCACGGGTTGAAAAGCAACTATGATGTACCCGAAGAGCATGAGCCGTCGTGGAATCGAACGGAGATATTTCGCCGAGTAGAACACATGACCTTGCAAGGGTGCAGGGAAAAGATAATCAACATCAGCGGGTTCAGTTTCTGACCCGAGAGGAACACCCATCACTGCTTTGACAATCTGTTGTGCAATTATCAATGAAAGCACGGCATAGATTATCCAAACAGTATTGATACCAACTAGCCCACTGTCCACAATTAGCCAGTACAACGATCCACGAAGTGGTACTGGTAACGTGTACATAAGAACCCAGAGTAACCAGATAACGAGAATGATGATGGCAATGGATACGATTTGCACCGTGATGAATATCGGTTGGCGTAGGGATTTGCGAAGGTGGTTGCGTGTCCGTCGATATTCCCACCGGGCTACGGTGGTGGTGTTAACCGTTCCCAGAGTTTTTACCTCCCCCGTAGTGTCCGAATATAATAATCTTCTAAAGCCGCTCCGCCACCGACTTCACTGCGTAGTTCTTCAACGGTTCCTGAAGCGACTTTCACGCCATCGGACAGAATCGTAAACTCGTCACTCACTTCTTCAGCAACACTTAGAATATGTGTTGAAAGTACAACGGTGGTTCCATTTTCAGCAAGTTCTCGGATGACTTGTTTTAACACGTAACCCCCTTCAGGGTCCAACCCGTAGAGTGGTTCATCCATCAACAAGACTTTGGGATTCCGAATCAGAAGCCCACTTAACAAAGTTCGTTGAAGCATCCCACGGGACAATTCTCCGAGGTATTTCTTCAAGTACCCGCCAATTTCAAACCGGTTGATATATTCAATCCGACGTTGGTTGAATTCACCTTCTGGAACTTGGTATAAGCTTCCAATAAAGAAAAGAAATTCATCAACCGTGAGAGTCTCGTATGCTGCAGGGGCATCAGGAAGAAATCCGAGATTAGTTTTCGCTTGCCAAGATTCCCGAAGCATATCATAGCCCATGATGAAAATGCTTCCTCGGTTCGGTCGACTTAGTCCTGCAATTAAGCGGAGAGTAGTAGTCTTGCCAGCCCCATTGGGACCAACAAGAGCGTGAACGACCCCTTGACGGATTTTTAAGTTAAGGCGATTAACTGCCAAAACACCGGGTGGGAATATTTTGCTCAGACGAAATGTTTCCAAAGCAGGTATTTGTTCGTTCGTTTCGTTGGTCGTCGTTGACATACCTATGACCTCGTATCTGTGTCCTAGTCACGTTTGTAAGACAAAGCTAGGGATAAACCCATTGAGCAGGAAGCGGCATGAAGACTAATACCACGATGATAATGAGTACCGCTCCGATGATAAGTGCCGCACGGACTAATGGTGTTATGCTCTGATACCCTGTTTTCAGGGCTAACAAGATTAACGCGGCAGCAATGAGAAACCCACCGAGTCCACGAAAGACAACATAGATGGGAGCTAAAATCGAAGTCAGCGATGTACCAATCAATTCGAAATATGTCAAGGTCGCTAAAACAAATGTAGCGAGGGTTACAAAGAAGAGGCCAACGATGAGAAACCGTTGCTCCGAGAAAGATTTGAGTTCACCAAATTCCTGGAGAGCATACTGTTTCTCAACCAGGGTGATCAATTCTGCTCGGCTCATTGAGTCTGTCACAGAAAGTCCTAACTTTTCAGCCTCCTTTTCGAGCCCCTTTCGGTCCAAAGTCAATAACTTATCACGTAAATCCGTCACTTTCCTGCCTCCTCACTAAAGCAAACAAATTAACTGCATTTAGCTAGCCTGGGAAGTATAGCAAATTGCCTCCCACTCCCCTATTATACATTTTTATCTTGGCAATAATCAGCCTCGTGACACAACCAATTGATAGAAAGTGATTGGTTCACTCATTTTCGGGGGATAAAATAGGTTTGATTGGAGATGGAGTTGTCTTGGCTAGAATATAGAGACTAAAGAATAGGAGGACTACGAAGATCCCAGATGAAATGAAAAAGAAGGAGGTCTTGAAAAAATCTGATCCCAGAAGTGGGTAGCCCTCAGGCCAGAATGGTGAGGTCCAGCCGATTGCAAAAACGATTGCTGCTATTGTGAGGAGAACAGACGCAAGAATCCAACGACTGCGATCTGACAAGTCTGATAGCATTTTTCAAATCACTGCAAATTGAGCGTGTTGGGAATGGTGTGTGTTTCCAAGTATTTTGCCTTAACTGTTTCTCTTAGATAGGTGCTGAAACTTCTTCTGGTTCCAAGGATGTCTTACGAGCATGATACCGTAAAAAGAATTTGAAAACTTCAACCACAATAAACACTGAGAGGGAGAGGAGAATAATAATAAGCCAATCCTGGAGCAGGAGCGGAACCGTTCGAAACACAACTTGGAGTGGTGGGAAATAGACAATCATGATTTGCAGGAGAATGGAAATTCCAATAGCTAGAATCAGGTATCGGTTCTTGAAAAAGCCCACTTGGAATAATGAAAGGTGTCCTGAACGTGAATTCAGGGCATGAACCATCTGAGCCATGACCAGAACTGTTACAGCCAGAGTACCCGCCCGAAGAACCGCAACCTCTGGAGCGTACCCCATACCTGTGAGATTCATCATTGAGACCGAGTAAAGCCCCAGAGTTATAATGGCAATCGTTAATCCCACCACCCATATGAAAATCCAAACCTGTCGTGTTATGACCCCTTCTTGAGGATCTCTGGGTTTCCGTTTCATCACATCAGGTTCCATTGGATCCATACCGAGAGCGAGTGCGGGAAGTCCATCGGTAACGAGGTTGATGAACAGAATCTGGATAGCTAGGAGAGGGAGAGGCCATCTGAAGAATATCGATAGGATTAAGCTTGCCAAGAAGATAACTAATATTTCTCCTGCATTACATGAGAGTAGATATGAAACGAACTTTCGAGTATTATCACCAATGCCCCGTCCTTCCTCGATGGCGTTGACAATTGATGCATAATTATCGTCAGTTAGAATCATGTCGGAGGCCTCTTTGGCCACATCTGTGCCGGTGATGCCCATGGCAATCCCAATGTCGGCGAATTTGAGTGCAGGGGCATCGTTTACACCATCACCGGTCATTGCGGTGATGTGACCTTGCGATTTTAATGCTTGGACGATTCGTAATTTATGTTCGGGTGAGACTCGGGCATAAACCCGAACTTGAGGGGCAGCATCGGTAAGATCATCATCGGACAGTGCATCAAGCGCGCTTCCAGTAAGTACTGCATCATCTTCCTCAAACATGCCGAGTTCATTGGCTACTGCGGCAGCAGTATACTGGTTGTCTCCAGTAATCATAACAGATTTGATTCCTGCCTGACGAGCAATTTTAATCGAGTCATAAACTTCTGGTCGAGGTGGATCCATCATTCCAACAAGACCAACAAAAATCAAGTCTAATTCGACGCCTTCAGGGGAAATATCACAGAGATCTTCTGGACAAATTCGATAAGCCATGCCAAGAACGCGTAGCGCTTTGTTTGCCATCTTGTCATTATTACTTAGTATTTCACCACGTTGATCTTCTGTGAGGGGCTTAATTCCATTTTTTGTGAAAATATGTGTACTTTGCGCGAGTACAACTTCTGGGGCGCCTTTAATGTACGCAATGGTTTCTCGCTCAGGAGTGTCATGGAGTGTTGACATGCGTTTGCGATCTGGATCAAAGGGGAGTTCGGCAATACGAGGATAATCTGCGAGGAGTTTATCCGTGTAGCCAGCTTTTTGTGCGACAACCACCAATGCGCCTTCGGTTGGATCACCAACCACTTCCCATTTCCCATTGTCTTGTCGTATCGTGGCATTGTTACTTAATCTGCCAATTCGTAATAACAAAGCAAGCTGAGAGTTGTCTAGTGGATTGACTTTCTGGTTTCCAGTAGAGAAGTCTCCTTGAGGTGAATAACCGGCTCCTGAAACCTCCACGGAATATCCCGGGACATAGAGCTCCCGAACGGTCATTTCATCTTTCGTTAGAGTCCCAGTTTTATCTGAGCAAATAATATCAGCGGAGCCCAGAGTTTCCACAGCCGGTAAGCGGCGAACTATTGCATTTCGTTTGACCATTCGTTGAACACCTAATGCCAACGTAATGGTTACTACGGC
>JAEOSV010000202.1 GCA_016840185.1 Candidatus Hermodarchaeota archaeon
CTTCTCTTGCTCAGTGAAGACGGTGAATGGATACCACCCAGTACTTCACATATCAAAGACAAGGAGCTACAGAAATTCCATCTCAATTCCGCTGAAGAAGCTCATCAACGTGCTCAAGAGATATTTAATCGGTTTTTTGAGAACAATCGAAATTGGTTCACCGATATATTCATCATTCGGCGAAAGGGTTGGGTTGCAACGATTCTTGATACCCAGCACGGGAAATGTGGCATTATCGCAAGCGAAGATCGTCTCATCTTCAAGAAAGGCGAATTCAAAATCGTGGTTAGTGGTAACAAACTGGTACAAACAGAAGGTCGCAAGAAAGTCTTTGTCGCTGGAAGAGCTGGAAAAATTGTCCGCTTCGGTTAAAGATGCGTAGGCCCGGAGCGGACCCCTCTTCCTATTTATTTTTCTTTATTAGTTATTTTTCGAACAGTTCTTAAAAGGTCAACTTGCTTCCGAGTGGAAGAGCTTTTGAGGAGAGACATCCATGAACAGACGAATTTCGTTGACCCCTCTTCCACATGAGCGTTGGCGAATCGGGCCTAAAGGAGTTCTACACAATGGCATCGCTAGATCACGACACTTTGGTAAAAGCATATCTAGACCAATTCCAAACTGCACGGAATGACCTTGAAGAAATTGCCAAGCATTTAACCAAGTCCAAGGGACAAGGCATTCTCGATATCTTAGAACAAATCGCTGAACTACTTCAACGAATCGAATCAGCTGCAGAGCCACCCCAACTCGAAATTGAAGTCGCCCGGTCAATTGCTCGGGACTTTGACACCATTGCTCAACGATGGCGAGAACTTGAGCAATATTTTGCTGACGAAGTTCATTATGATGATTACGTATATCGTTCGGACGAAGAACGCGCTGAAGCCGCTCAACTGGCTCTAAGTATCCTTCGTGAACAGGCACTTCAGTCATTGGAAAACGCTGGAACCCTGTTTGGAATGGCCCAAGAATGGCGTCGAGCTGCAAAATGCTTTAGCACTGTTGTCCAAGCTCGAAAAGCGGAGGAATCACCGCTCACCGCAATTCCCGCGATAATTCGTGAATACCGCTGTTATGAACAGCTTGAAGATTCAACCAATGTTTTAGTCATAGGTCGAGCGATTCAACGACTCTTAAGTAGCGTAAGTGGCGCCCTCTCTGAACAGGAGAAAGCGATGTTAACCGAAGCCGTCGACTTTTTCCGTAAAACAGCCATGACCGCTGTTTCAAACCGGCAAAAAGATCCAGATGTGAATATACCGATTGCCGCGGTTTTTCTATGGAATGAAGCGGAAACGTTGGCTCTTGTTACTGACCCAGAGGATGATGCCGCACTAAATCGATTCCGAGCCCTCGCTGAATTCTTCGAGCAAATGGGGAAAGAAGAACTTACCAAACCCAAACCTTCAATTCAACGTTTTGTAGCAAGCTATATGGAAGGGGCGTTTGCATATCTTCGAATCACTCGGGACATTGAAGGCTTCACCGTCAACGAAGCTCAGCAATTAAGTCTTAATCTAACACAATACTCCTCTGATTTCATTCTCACCCTAATGGAGCGTTTGGGATACCAACGTGTGGCTATCGTCGAGGATTCAGCTAAGGCTGTAAAAGGTCTCATTGCTATTTTTGAAATGGTTAAACGAGGATATGAAGGCTCAAAAGCATTCCAAGAACTGGCCACCCAAGCCGGTGCGATTCTTGTACAAGCTCAACAACGTCAAGATCAACCTGTCATCGACTTAGCAATGGTCTATCGGTGGCTTTGTGAAGGTTCCGCCCGTGGTCTAAGTGTCATTTGCCTGAAACTGATCTCCGACCTCTATCGTATGGGAATAGTCAGTGATGTCTTAGACATTGGATCCAAAGAAGAACTCCGCCAACGAATCCTCACCCTCTTAGATATTGAGGATCAAGACGAATTATTTGATTTACTAATTGATGCGGAAGTCGAATTTGATGATGTCGTTGATTTATTCAAAAGCCTTGATCTCTACTGGGTTGCTGCCATCTGCGAGTTGAATCAAGGTCAACTACGTCAAAATCTCAGTTACCTCGAAGCTGAAACTGAAACCACCCTCTCTCGAGAACCCACAGAGGTGACTGGAGATGAAGCCGAAGAGTCCGTTTCAATGCCCTTCTGGGGTGCTGCACCTTCCCGTGACTTTTCCACAGCGACCGATCTCTTCTCACAAGCTTATCGACTTCAACGTGGCGCTGAAGACAGTTATCAAGAAACAGCGAAGGAAACCTGGATTCCCTATCGAGATCCTGATGATATTCGACGCAGAGCTGCTTACAGCAGTTGGCTAGCAGGACTCGCCCACCTCGAAGAAGGTAATATCGAAGAAGGTGGACGGAAACTGTTTCATGCGAAAAATGCGTACGAACTCCTTGACCGTCACCACGAAGCTATTTCCTGCCTTGAAGTATGGCTCCGAGAGCTTGTAGCCACAATTAGTGACGCTGAGGGTGTTGGCGCTCGACCCACACAAGAAAGATTACAAGAAGTTCTCAATGTCTGTGATGAATTAGTTGGACTCTATTCAGTCCGTCGAATGACACCTGATACAGTTGAGGATATTCTTGAGGTCGTTGGGTTCTTACAAAACCACGTTGGGATGGAAAATTGGACACTCGCAGTGTTCCTTCGCGCTTTAGAGTACACACGCGAAGCCCTCAAAATCGCAAATACACTCAAAATCCCAGAGGCTTCACTTACCAAATTACGATTCCTTCGTGAAGAGCTCAAAGAGTTCTTGAATGGTGAATTTGCCATCGGTGTGTATCCTAACTTCGGTACTGAAGCCACAATTTACTTTGAAGCTGAAACCCCGGTTAAGCTAGCCGTCCTTAATATTTCTGAAAAGGAAGCGGCTGATCTTAGTATTCGTCCATTAGGGGTTCTTCCAAATATCTCTCCAAGTTCGACGCAACCTTGGAAAACTTCACGAGACATCTCTCAAGTTAGCATGAAGAACTTCTATATTGGTTCCGATGATGACGCATTTGAAATTGATGATGCCCACTATTATGAAAAACCAGCTGATGCCTTTGGTCCACCACGCCCGATTCCTGTCGTCCTAGCAAGCATGGCTTCTCCAGACGCAGAACCTGCTTCTCCCTCTGAGCAGATTTCCGGAGAACAACCATGGTTGGGGGTCATGTGGACCGGAGACTACCGCGGGATGTCCTTAGGCACCCTCAAAGGGGCAACAGAAGAACCCACCGGTCCAGAGAGCATCAAATCTACAATTGATGATTTCAAGCAGGCTGCCTTCTTTACCGTGTTCACAAAGTCCGCTCGTGAAGGCAATATCCTGCCTGGTCAAGTGTTTCCAGTGAGTTTTGGAATTTATAATCGCGGAACAAATGACCTCTTAGCCATTCAAACCCTCTTCTTCAAAATTGCCAGCCGACCCAAGATTCTAAAAGCTGAAACAAATTGGTCAGAAGACATTGGAGAAAAATGGGAAGAAACCTTTGGAATCACCTTCGAAGAAGGAGCCCAGCTTCCGATCTATGTTCCCCGATTTGCTCCCGAATATGAAGTTAAAGATTATGTCAATCCTCAAACCCTTACTCCTTCGATAACCTTGGGTTCTGAGGCCGTTGAAATCACAAAATACCTCAAACAGGTTCCCTACCGATTCAATCTCCGATACAAAGGAAAACGTGAATTTCAATCAGGTAATAACTACATGGTTGAAAGTAACATTTCTCTCGAAATGCCAGTGCCATTACGAATCGAAGGGGAATATGAGTTTCTCC
>JAEOSV010000203.1 GCA_016840185.1 Candidatus Hermodarchaeota archaeon
CGACCAATTTCTTGGGTTCCGAGATGACTTGCAAGAATCCGAAGTGATGGAAGTATCAAATCCTGACGGACATGCTTGGATACATACAGACGGTAGGCTTCCTTAAGATAGGCTATGGGTGCCTTCAAATCCGTTCGATCAGTTCTATCCACTCTAACCTTCGACGCCAAGTTCTTTGGGCTCCGCGGGAAATTACTACTCCATCTATAAAACGTTGTCCTAAATATAGTTTAGGCGAGTCGTCTAATCCTATTCAATTTAGTTCATTTCTTTAGGTAATGTGACCTGCTCCTTCAAGATACTTCATATTTTCTGGGGTTAAATGAGATTGAATGAAATCTACACCCTTTTCTGTTAGGGAAATTTGTGCTGTCGCTTCTGTTCTAGCAAAGACGGTTACCAATTCGCGTTCCTTTAGTCTTTGAAGAGAGGCAAAGACTATCTGGTTCAACTCCTTATCTGTGACATTTGGTTTTCCGTCAGGCCGTTGAAATTCAGGAATATGTTTCAAAACATGACGTAATGAAGCAAGTGAACGTCGCCTTGTTTCATGGGGATTTGAATAGAGCCAGAGAATTAGTACATAGTCTATCATCTCTCCCTGGTGATGACGTTCCAATTGACGTGCGAGATAGTAAACAGCAGGCAATTTCTTCGCTCCATGTTATCAGAACACTCGTTTAAAACTAATCACTCTGCTCCCAATCCCCTATCCATTGATAGGTTCCTTGTGCTGTTTTAAGGATATAGCCTTGATTTCGCAGAAGATCTAATGCTTCTTCAGTACCCACATTGGATACCGCTTGTTCTTCAAGTCGTGTAACCAACTCATCGTAGCTTAGGGAATTACCCGAATTTCGAAGAATGTTTCCAATTATGCGAGCTAGTCTTGTGGGGCTGACTCTTCTAGCTTCCTTATCAGCCGAAGCCTTATCATCCACTATTAACATGACTTGCCAAGGTTTGGGTGATATAATATGACCAGATCGAATGAGGCTTTCAATTTGTTGGGTAGCCCAATCCCAAGGAATTCCCGACTTAAGACATTCTTCTTCTAGAACATGTAAATCTAGAGGTTTTTTTCGTGCCTTTTGATGGAGAATTCGTTCAAATTCGCGTCGTCGTGCAGAAGCCGGTTGGATTCTATGCTCTGAATCCTGAAGCTGTTCCAAATCGACATTTTCTACAGGAATTAATGATTGGATTTTTTCACGCGATTTCTCTACTAAGGCCATAAACTCTCTATGATGTTTTCCAGTTTGAAAGAATTTCACTTTAGTTCGAGCTGTTACCGCATCAGCAACAAAGACTGCACCTAATGGGTTAATTCTGAAAATTCGTTGGCAATACACACATAATCGCGTCTTCTGACGGGTAGGTGCATATGTAAAGCGTCCGCATTTAGGACATCGAATGATGTAAAATCCTTCACGGGGCATTAACATCATCAACGCCACAAGCCTAATTAGCCTTTCGTGTTTAAAGTCCCCAATTGGGAAGAATTCGATGAGTTTCGGTTTGGATCAATATTTCAAGAAGAAAAAGCCACCTAAGAAAAATGATACTGAAACTAAACAAGAAGATGTCATAGAAGTCTTGGAAACTGAACCTTTAGGTACTCGTGACTGGCAGTTTATTTTAGAAGAAACGGTAAAATCGATGGTTCTCTATCCCCATCTTCTCGATTATACTCGCACCAATATTCTTCCCAAACATCCCAACATATCAGCTGAAGCACTTGCCATTCAACTCCGTGTTCCTTTAGGGGTAGCAATTATACTCCTTGACAAACTTCAACGTGAAAAACAGGATACGAAATAATTCTCCATCATGGTAAGGGCTCAGCTGACTGATACAGATAGAAAAAGTAAATCTTTGCCAGTTCTCCCAATTCTGTGTGACTTGTCCAAATGGCCAACGAATCAGCTGGTTGAGTGGTGAGCATGATTATTGCTTGCTTTTCGTCAATAATTGCGCCACCACCATAGATTTCTTTCCGTTTTCGGCCTTCACCAACTGCAGAAATAAGACGTTGGATTTTTTCAGTTAGTGTTTGTTCAGATACGAGAATCTGAATTTTTACACCCCGATCTCGAAGATGGAGCAATGTGGGACTTATGAACTCAATATCTTCCTCGTTAATGATTCCCCAAGAAAGGAGAACGCTTCGCTCAGCTTGCCCGAGTGCAATACTCAGCTTTGCACGGACATTATTTGATCCGTGAAGAATATGAACTTCAGGAGCAGAAATTGTTGTTTTCTCATCAAACAGAGGTTGTAGATTTTCAATAACCCGATGTTCCCACTCCGCAAGACGATCCTGGGCTGAGAGTACTGCAGCTTTAGCTGTTTCACGAGGACTTTTTGGGACATAGCGTTTGGGGCGCCCTTGTTCCACAGTGATCCATCCACCTCGTTCAAGGGCTGCCAAAACGTCGTAAACTCTGCTGAATGGAATCCGAGAGTGTGAACTCACGTCACTAGCCGTAAGGGCTCCATTTCTAACCAATGATACGTAAACACGGGCCTCATAACTGCTCAATCCTAGATTTCGTAGGGCCCGTATTGTTCCTTCGTCTATACGTTCACCCATTGTAATCACACTCCGACACCGCATAACATGCGAAAAAACCTTTTTGGTTACCGAGTGAATTGTACTTTAGGTGACATTATGGGACAAATAAGACAACCAGCAGCTATCGGGTTTTATCCACCAAATAAAACTGCACTAGAAGAATCTATTCGAGATGCGTTCGCAGACCCTCATGGTGCTGGAGCAATTCCTTCCGTCAATCCAAAACGTAAAAGCCAATTAGTTGCTGGAGTTGCCCCACACGCTGGTTTCATTTACTCTGGACCCATTGCCTCGCATCTTTACAAAGCCTGTGCAGAAGATGGATTTCCTGAGACCTTTGTAATTATTGGAGCAAAACACAGACCATTGCGGTTTCCAGGTGCGGCGCTGATGACAGAAGGTAAATGGGAAACTCCACTTGGAATGTGTTCTGTTGATTCTTCTCTTGCTAAACGAATACTAAAGCAGAGTCAAGATTCTGGTATGAACTGTATCATCGAAAGTTCTGAAGCTCACATGGGCGAACATTCTATTGAAGTCCAATTACCATTTTTACAATACTTGGGGAAGAATCATGATTTTCAACTAATTCCATTGGTAATTTCTTCTTCGAAATATTCTGTCTGTGAAAAAGTGGGAAAAGCAATTGCTGAAGCTGTAATAAAAACAAAACGAGATGTATTCATAATTGCTAGTACAGATTTCACACATTATGGAAAGTATTTCTACGATTATGCTCCGGTCGGAAGCGGTCCTGTTGAGAAAATCATCAAATGGGTTCATGAAACAGATGGTGATCTTGTTAACAAGATTGTACAATTGGATGGAAAAGCACTCTTAGATACCGTAGTGAAAGAAAATCGAACAATGTGTGGGGCAAGCGCGGTTGCTGCAACCATTGCATCGGCCATCCATTTAGGGGCGATAAGTGGAAATTGCCTAAAGTATGCGACAAGCTATGATGTTCGAGGAAGTTCAGAAGCAATAGTTGGTTACGCTTCAATTACTCTAAACCGCTAGGAGGAAATTGTCTTCTTTGAAGCATTCTTCCCTTTTTGAAGAGCAATAATATTCATTTCGTGATACCGGTTGGGTAAAACATCTTTTATTGCATCAACGACAGTTTTCTCTTTAATGGGAAGCAAGTTCAAACCAAAAGCTGCCCCGATCAGAACCGTATTCATTGTCATAATTCCACCTGCTTCCTGAGCCAGCTTAGCAGCATCAAAGGTAACGACTGATGCAAACTGGGCTAAATCCTGAAGAATCGTTTCGTCACTCGGATATTCGGATCGACCAAGAAGCACGCCTGTTGGTGTGATTCGGTACTCACCAACAATAATGGTTCCTGACGGCAACATTATATTCACATTGCGAAGGGCTTCAACGGGTTCAACGCTTAACAACAAATTAGCTTTTCCTGTTGCGATAATTGGTCCATGAACATTATCTCCAAAACGGATCGTGCAGTTCACAGCACCTCCCCGCTGAGCCATCCCATGAATTTCTCCCATCCTGACATTTAGACCCTCACTGAGGGCTGCTGATGCTAGTATCCGAGCTGCGGTAAGAACGCCTGTTCCACCAACGCCCGTAAACATGATGTTAAACTCTTTCACTGGTGTTTACCTCACGAATAGCTTTGTAAGGACAGATTTGGGAACATACTCCACATCCGGAGCAAAGATCTGCATCAATTGCAGCATATTCGCCTGCCCAAATAGCTGCAGCGCAGCCTAGTTTATCTGTACAAACACGGCATCCTTGACAGGTCTCTGGATCAACTTCATAGGGAATTATTGGTTCATTTGAATGCCGTTTCCTTGCTCCTTCAACAAGTGCACAAGGGCTTCGTGAAACAATGACTGCTGGGCCGTCATAGGCGACGGCTTCACGAATTGCACGAATTGAATCTTTGACTTTGAGGGGGTCAATAACTTTGACATAATCAACTCCGACACCTTTCGCTACTTCTTCAATACTAATTTGTGTTCCCTGAACGCCCATACCGGTCATTCCTGTTCCTGGGTGGGGTTGGTGTCCGGTCATTGCTGTGGTATGGTTATCTACAACGATGATCTTCACAGGATGCTGATTATACACTGCATTTACTAGTCCAGGCATTCCAGAATGGAAAAACGTTGAATCACCAATTGCTCCAACAATTGGTTTGTCTAAAACTGCCGTTAATCCACAAGAAGTTCCAATACTCGATCCCATGCAAAGCAATAAATCAGCCATCTCTAGGGGAGGTTGTATTGCCAGTGTGTAGCATCCGATATCTGTTGGATACACGCCTTTGCGACCAGTCGCGGTTGCGACTTCGTAAAAGGTTGCACGGTGTGGGCAACCTGCACAAAGGATAGGGGGTCGGGGTGGGGCTTCTGAAAGTTCATCAGAAAATTTTGTATCAATTTCCTTGAAGCTTGGTGGTACCTCTTTTCCTAATGCCTGTGCAATACCCTCGATTACAGTTCTTGGAGTGAATTCACCAATTTCAGAGAAGTACCCTTGACTCTTGCCAAGAATTGGGGTCATTATTCCCTTTTCTTGGGCAAAAGCACGAGCATGGTTTTCAAGATACGGCTTAAGCTCTTCAATTACAATGATTGTCTCCTTGGAGACAATAAACTTCTGAATCTTTTTCTTCGGAAGAGGATAGGTCATTCCTATCTTGAAAACGGCGGCTTTCAACTGTAAAGCCTCGATGGCTTCCATTACGTAATTGTAACTCACCCCGGAAGTTATGATACCAAGTTTTCCTTTTCCGAGAATTTTGTTCCATTTGCTTTTCTCAGAAATTTTTGCTGCCTGTTTCACTTTTTCAACCAAGATTGGATGACGTTTCCTAGCTACTGTAGGAACCGTAACGAATCGAAAGGGATCACGCTCAAAATTCGCATTATTTCTGGGTGGATTGATTGGACCCAACGTAACGCCTGATCGAGTATGACTAACACGTGTGGTAACTCTGAGTAAAACTGGTTGCTCTAGCTCTTCTGATAATTCAAATGCCGCAATGGTCATGTCCATTGCCTCTTGCGGGTCTGCTGGTTCAAGCATGGTGGTATCACCCAGCATGGCGTACAATCGGTTATCTTGTTCATTCTGGGAACTCCAGCAACCAGGATCATCTGCGGAAACAATTACTAGACCCGCTCGAACGCCTATGTAATTGAGTGTCATGAAAGCATCCGAAGCTACATTGAGACCCACGTGTTTCATAATAACAAGAGATCGGGCATTAGCCACTGCAGCTGCACCAGCCACCTCCATTGCGACTTTTTCATTAGTGCAATATTCAAAGAAATACGTGCCATGTTTGACTGCGCGAAATAGACTGTCACCAATCTCCGAAGAAGGCGTTCCTGGATATGTTGCTGCAAGCTCTAAGCCGGCTTCAATAGCGCCGCGAGCAATAGCTTCATTTCCAAGAAGTAAATGGCGTTCACCAGGAGCACCTTTTGTTAAAATCTCAGCCATGTCCATTGAATTCACCGTCTTGGCAAACCGTTTAAACGGAGTTGCAATACACTATTTTACAGTTTGCGATTTATAGAATAAGTGGGTGGCATCCAGTGGAGCATTGGCGAGTTAGACTAAAATCAAAAGAACATGTTCTACGTGACGTGCTCGATAAAACCGGGGCCCTAATGATTCGTCCAAGATACATCAATGAGTTAAAGGCAATATCACAGCTACATAAGGTGCAATTCCAGGTTAAATCACCGGAAGGAATAAACAAACTGCCTTCAAGTTACTTCGTCGTCGAATTGACAAAACCTGATAACCAGATGCCATCAGTAATTGGGCTCTTCGAGTATGCGTATGGGGCAATCAGGCTTGTCGCATTAAATAGCGAAGACCTCATGAAGAAGAGTGGTGACGATATAGTTGCCTTCTTCGAAGCACCTCTCCAGCATAACACGGGACAAACAATCCGTGTTTATGAAACAAAAACTGGTTCTTAATCACGGAAATGTTCACTTGGATTTGAGTTGAGAAAAGGCTGAATTGCATTTATTAGAATCCATAATGCTTGCCTACCAATCTGAGTCGTTCCCTCTTGTGTAACACCCATCACTTCTAATCTAGATGAAATCGGATGATTGGTAAGATAACTACGAATTGCTTGTTCTGCATTTGTGAATGTTCTTAAAATTTCAATATGATATCGACCCTTTTTCATAAAAGCATCAGGATGTTTTTCAATAAACTGTTTTACCCCTTCAACATGGGTTTGCGAAGGACCCAACCTAATAAAAGATGGGCTAAGCTCCACATTCTCAATATGAAGCGCAACAGCAAAGACCTTGTCCTGAAAAAGTTCCTCAAAGGTAACCACCCCAAATCGTGGTTCCCCCGTCGGTTCCTGTTTGAGATATTTTGAAAGCGTTGTAAAATATCGATAGAGCTTATCTCGGGTTTTCGTATAATGCCAGCCCGTTTTGTCTTGAAATTCGATAACCCAATAATTCGGTTCTAATAGCGCCAATTCCGAGTGTTTTAGTTGGGGGACTGGCTTTCTCTCAAAGAATGCTTTAGAAGGATTTTGCAGTAATTTGTGTGAGTTATAACTGGCAAAACGATATGCACGTTTTGAAATACTTGAGGCGATATTCCGATTGGGATCAATGGGATCGGAGATAATGAAATAATTGTGAGAGAACCTTTGCTTCAGTGAATTGGGTTCACGATTGAAAAAGTCCAAAGGCTCAGGTTTATGGTTTGAAAGATATTCCAAAGCTGCTTCAAATGTCTGCGTGTGGAATATTAGCATTTCAGAACTGAAACCAGTAAACCCACTTCGCCCTATTGGGCTCGAATCACCATAAACAAAAGATGAATGAAGAAAGGATTTCAAAAGTCTAACATCATCGCGTTGAATATCTGAAAGATTGTCATCAATAAAATTTGAGTGATGGGGAGTTCGATCGACTGCTGTAATTGGACCATTTTTAAGAATGTAGTCTTTCGGTAAATCAAAGCAGAAAACAATGTCAACCCGGTGCCCGTCAATTTGTGCAATAAGGTATGGGTGTTCAGAAAAAGCCACTTGAATATTATTAGCTTCCACTCGATTTACTGCGCTAACTGCTACCCCCTCTACAAGTTGTCTCATTAAACGCCGAATCAAAGATTTGTCTACTTGTTCATCTTCCTTCTTCTGTGGAATGATAGAGAGAGGAAGACCAATGAATACGTCTAACTCTTTCCAATTTCGAAGATGTGTCTGTTTTCGTCCGGATGAACCTTCTAATTCAACAAAGGTCGTATCGATTTTTCGCTCTTCTACTTCTATTTGAATAGCCGTTTTCACTTTATCAAAAACTGCGAACGCTTCATGGATTTCAGACTTCGTTGGACGGATATCCCTCAGAATCTGAACGCGAATTGTGTTTAGAACAGACATCTAATAATTTCATGGCGACTAGGCTTTTAAGTCATAAAGCCCAAGCCCTAATTCGAGGTAGCTAATAGGCATGCTAGACGAAGTAGATTTACAGATTCTCCAAGTTCTCCAATCCAACTCAAGAATCTCCTTCTCCGAGCTTGGACGCAGCGTAGGTTTAAGTGCAACTGCTGCCCGAAATCGGATTACAAGTCTTGTTTCTCGCGGAATTATTACAAAACTCGGAGCTGAACTAGATTGGGTAAAAATCGGATGGCCAATTCAATCACTTCTACTCATCCGCACCGAGGTTGGCAAAGCCGAGGCGGTTACAAAACAACTTCAAAAAATTCCTCAGATCCTTTCGATAATTAAAACCGCTGGAAACGTCGACTTGGTCGTTCGAATACTTGCTAGCGGAATATCGGATTTTACCGCGCTATTAGACAAGTCACTGTCCAAAATATCTGATATTACCAGCATAAACACCTTAATGGTCCTGAGTGAAGTAAATAACACTCCTCCTCTTCTTCCTGAAACCAAATAATCTAGAACTTGCGTTCGATGATTTCACCTTTCGGTGTGGTTTCGGCAAAAATTTGAGCTTGGAATTTTAATATCTTTACACCTGACTCAAAATAACAGTCAGGTGGCAATCCTGCTTTTTGACAACATCCTTTTAGAAATTCTTCAGCATTCCAACCTTGCTCAGGAGCCACTTGTGGAAGAAGAAGACCTCTGTGCCATCCTTTACCCTGAATAATTAAACCATCTTTCCCAACTGAAATTTGTTCTGCAAGCTTTGCTCGGTCTTCAACGGTGATTTCCTCTGGTAAAGTAAGGACACTGATTTCTACAAGGATAGAATTTAGTTCTTCAGCTCGAACAGGAGGAAATCTTGGATCTTCAAGAGCTGAACTTAATGCTGCTTGACGTGTTGCTTCGAGGAGAGATATCGGCCTATTGTGGCTGTTAGGTCCTGGCTGCAAGTGACCGATGCAACCCCTCAAGTGCCATTCTGGTTTATCACGAGAATGTTGTTTTTTTAGTGTAACAAAAACGCCACGATGTTCTAACAAAGCTTCCGAATGGGGCTCAGGGAGAGCTAGAGGTTTGTTATCAATGATGTGGCTCTCTATTGCCTGCCTAGTAAATTGGATGAGTTGAGATCCATCTTTGATTGAAAGCAATGTTGTCATTTTTTGAGCTTCCTAGCGGCTCAGGATTCTTTCGGTGGGACAAAACGGTTTGCAACTAAATGTACTAGATTTCGTCTTATGAGAATATTTTCCATAGTTCCCTTTTTCATCACCGGTAAAAGGTGTTGATGCTCTCGGAGGAGCAAGTCCGCTGCTTCTCCCACCTTCATGTTAGGGATTGTAAACAACTCAGTGCTTGTTAGAATATTAGCTACGAGAAAATCCCGAAGCCGAGTACTTTGGTATTTCGCAGGAGTTTCACGACGATAAGCCGCAAACCCTAGTGCCAAGCGTTTCTTTGTCACTAATCCGATAATCTTCCCTTCATCGAATACAGGAAGTCCGGGCATGTTCTCCGCAAGTAAGAGTTGACGAGCATGAACTACCCGATCTGATAGACGAACGCTTATCGGCTTTTCTAATTGCAAATCACGAACGTAGAGGTTGTCAATGTCCCTACATTGTCGTACAAAATGTGTATTTGTAATTATACCTACAATTTTTTCATCTTCTACGACTGGTAACGCTCTTTCCTTGCGGTTCAGAAGTAATTTTGCGGCCTCAAACATATCTGTTGATGGATGAACAGTTTGAGGATTGAGTTCCATGACTGAACTTATGTGAATACTGGCAGGCGATAATTTGCCTGCTCGTGCTGAACCTAATCTATCAACTAGATCAAGTTCAGTAACTAATCCAATTAAGCGATTTTTCTCCGTCACAGGAATCGCGGAGATACCTAATTTCGCCATTATGTCCAAGGCGGCAGGTACAGCCTGGTCTTTATCGATGGTCTTTACAGGACTAGCCATAACTTTCTCTACTTGCATCAATCTCACCTAGATATACTATATTTGGTAATTTAGTTCAAAATACTTTGGCTCTTGCACCTTGGTTCAACACAAAGAGAGGTTTTATTCAATCAATGATACAGGACCTGGTGGTAACATCGCAATAATTTCATCCAAGTTCAAGGCATGAACTTTTCCTTGTAACTCCTCTGAAACCTGATCAGCAAACTGCCTGCGTATCCGTTTTGCAGCTTCTGACACCTTTATTGGCCCTGGAATAAAATCTATAGAAATCTTTGTTTGGGACCTTATTGCGGAATCAGGACCCGCAATGATAAGGGGAAGATCTTCTTCAACAATCAACCCCATAGCAATCCGAACTGGTGCGTTACGTATATAGTTTCTTTCACCACGAACCATAACAGAACCTCTTGGCAAGAATTCACCTGATGGGGCACTCAGAGAAACCTGCTTGCTTGTTACCCAATAGGAATCTGCAGCACTCCAACCGGTCTTCCATGCGCGCGAATAACTCACTGCAAAGGTTGCTACCTCAAGCAGTTCGTCCTCAGGAACTACTCGTCCCTCTGTTCGTGCAATAACAACAGGGGCTCCTGCGAAATCAGCATGGAAAAATAAATCTGATTCTTCTAGATATTTGCGGATTAATTGCTGATTACTACTTGCATCACGTCCGCCTAAGACTAGCATGTCATTTGAAGTTCGAAACCATCTGAATTTTTCATACCATTGTTTTTTCCGCCGAGTATCAAGTTTTTCCGATTCGACACGAATTAACTCGTCTTCTCGATTATCTTGCAGATGTGCGATTTTCTTTTCGGTATCTTCGATGGCAATCTTCGCACCCTTAACCTTCTTCTCCAGCTGTTTACTCCGTTGAAACATCTGGTTAGCATTATCTGC
The DNA here is from genome assembly GCA_016840185.1 of Candidatus Hermodarchaeota archaeon. Next base: position 10,882 of record JAEOSV010000203.1, read on the forward strand.
CGCGGATAATCGAAAATCTAAGGTTAAAACTAATTCATCCAATTTTATGTGAAGGCGACCAGCATGTTTGTCAATCTTGACAAAAATTAATGCGGCAGGAATTTGTTTACTTTTTCCCTCGTCAAGGCGTTTGGTAATTTCGTCCCATGATAAACTTTGTTGACGCGCATCTCGAATTGTTGAGAGTAGCTCTTCGATAATGTTAAGATATTGATAAATTGCGTTAGCGGCTTCACGGCTTTGCGCAGCACGAGTTTGCATAGTATCTAAATGATCCTGTTGTTGTTTCTGTAATCGCTGGAGTTTTGCCAAATCCCGTTGAAACTTATCTTCAACTTCATCGACAGCTGTTTCTTCTTTGTGAGTGGTATAGAAATAATCGAGTGCTTCATTGAATGTTGAAAACTTCTTAGTTGTGGCATCTGGAAAAAGAGCACTTTCTATTGGAACTACTCTGATTGGCTCCTCATCCTTATTGAGTATTATTTGGGGACTCAGCGACCCTTCTGAAAGCATTTGGAACTGAGTTAACAAGGCTTTGTGAACTGTTTTCCGTTGAGTTTTGGAGAGGCTAGAAGCAATCAAGGTTGGTTCGAGCTTTCCCCGTGCAAGAATCTCTTCTGCAGTGGATCCACTCATATTCAAGTTACGTGCAAGGGTACGAATTAACTCGCGGTCAGATTTATCTAGAATTTCATTCAAGGCTTCTAGAGAAATTTCACGAGGGTCCATCGCCCGCAATGGGGGAAATTGAAACGTTGCACCCCTAACAATATCTCGGTCCCTCATTCGTCGAAACGTCATGGCTGAAACAATTCGATCCTTTGGATCAAGTAAAATCGCATTTCCTCCACCAAACAATTCAATCACTAAGGTGAACTGTTTTTCTGGTGGCCCTGCTCGAAGATATACCACTCGATCAAAATCGTGCTGTTCGATATTAACAACTTTGTGATCACGTAGCTGTTTACGTAGAACTTTACAAAAGGCTCGGAGTTTTGCCTCCCGCTCATAGGTGAGTGAGGTTAGGTGCATCCGTTTTCCTGGTTCAATCACCAGCCAAATCTTATTTGGTGAATCAGAACTGAATTTAAAAAGCAGTGTACCGTTAAGTTGATAAATATTCACAATCCATCTCCCGATTAATACATCCTTGACTTCGCGTAACATAACGAAAACATCGGAAGCTGACATATTAGAACTCACGGAGGCTCACCATTGTCCAAGAAATCTTTGCCTGAGGAACCATTACCATGGAATCATTTTTGGCGTAATCGATTGACTCCTGAAGATTTAGTCTACTATACACGACTTATCTTCGGGCTTATTGGAGCAGCAATAGCTTTAGCCTTTAACTTTTCGGGTCCCCTCGGAATGGTAGGTTTTATCATTGGGGTAGTTTTGGTCGTTGTATCCTATTTCATCTCGATTTATCTTCTCGGCGTTGATCCGCAGGAGATCGGTGGCCATGGTAAAGGGCTCATGAAGGGGTTAGGCACTGGGATTCTGATATTTCTGGTTGTCTGGTTCTTAGCCTTCAACTTCATTCACTATTACTCCAGTTAGTCTCCTTGAACAGCATTAAGGATTTCGCTTAAACATCAAGCATACTTTGAGGAAACCTTAATAGGTTACCTTGCCTAATGGCGTTTTAGACATTTTCACGTCGAGGGAGTTTAGTGAAACTGGATGAAAAGGATCTGCATATCCTATCCTTGCTCCAAAATGATGGACGAGCGAAGTATACTCAGATCGCCAGAACATTATCGAAGGTAATGAATCAAAACATCCCGGATACCACCATCTTGTTCCGTATTCGAAAACTCCAACAAGCCGGGGTAATTAAACGGTTCACCGTAAGCATTGATCAAGAAATGCTCGGATATACGATATCCGGTGTTATGTTTATTGAAATTGGTGGGCATATTCTTCGTGATATCACAATTGAGCATACTCAAAAAATTAAAGCCGAACTTGAAAGCCGATTAAATGTTATCTTTCTTGCATTGAATGAAACCGAAACAGGTATTTTTGCATTTATTCTCGGAAAACGGACAACGGACCTTGAAGAAATTTTTAACAAATTAAAAGACAATCCTGATGTTGTAGATGCCAAACTATGGTTTCTGAAGCAACCGACAAAGGGAGATAGTCTGATAGGAACAGGCCTTCCTATTATCAAAAAGGAGGAAAAAGATGATGTCTGAGGCATCTGAAAGGGTGAAGACAGGAATTCCTGGGTTAGACGGAATCCTTCATGGAGGGTTCATACCTGGAAGCAATGTACTTGTCTCTGGCGGAGCAGGTACAGGAAAAACGATCTTTTGCATGCAGTTTCTCTATTCAGGAGCAATGAAATATGGTGACAACGGCGTCTTTGTCACCCTAGAAGAGCGACCAAAAGAGTTGCGCCACGAAGCCAAACGTTTTGGGTGGAACTTTGAAAAACTGCAAGAAGAAGAAAAACTCATCATCGTCGATGCAGCTTCTAGCAAAGCTGGATTACCGACGACCGAACCACATGCCATACGAACAGGGCTCGATATCAATGCACTTGCCCAAGAAATCTACCGTGTCACAAAACGAATCAATGCAAGACGTATTGTCATTGACTCTGTATCTGGTCTTGGCATCCGGTTTGAGGGGATAGCTGCTGTGCGGAATGCAATCTTCAAACTTTCGAGCCTTCTCCGAGAACTTGGTGCTACATCAATCATGACCTCTGAGGTAGCCGAAGGCTCAACCGGATTTAGCAGGTATGGAGTTGAAGAATTCATCGCTCAAGGTCTAATTATTCTGTCACTCACAGAACAAGATCGCGAACTTCGACGCAGCCTTGTGGTTCGAAAAATGCGTCAAACTGGTCACAGTCTAAAACGATTCCCATTCGAAATCAGTAGCTCTGGGCTAGTTGTGATGCCCGGTGGCGAGCTCTAGCTAGTTTAATGTCTATAACAGCAAACCTGTTAGAAGCAACAACACTGTGTAAATTATAAAGAAGTAGACTATTAGTGGAACTTCAACCGGTTTCCACTCAATCTCCTGTGAAGACAGAACCGAAAAACGTCGAGTTAGCCAAAACGATTTCTTTTCGGGATTTTGAAGACCATCTACTGTCTTCCGTACTTGCTTCCTCGAATACATGTTTCTTATCAATAGCCACAAACTGTGTACGCCAAGTAAGAGAAATCCACCAACTAAAACCAGAGATGGTGCAATGACTATCCAAAGGGGATTCAATATAATCCATGGGTAAAGCAAAGAAATTAGGAGAATCGCTTTTCCATCTGCCCCACCAAGAACTCCCTGTTGAAAGGCAATTAAAATTATAATGAAAATTAATCCTGCCTGCAATCCAAATTGAAGCAACAATCCCGCGATTCCAATTCGAAAGATTGTGAATGGGAGACCGCAAAGTCCAGCTACCCATACCCAATTTGATACCTCTCTTGTCTGAAAATCTCTTACAGCTGCAGAGAGTAATAGGACAAAGAAAAAGATTGTAATGGCAATTCCGAGAAGACTGTCCACAAAGTAACCTCAAGTATACTGTTTCTTCTAATCCTTAAAGAGCCCAACTACATTGTAAAATTATGTGGCTGAAATCCTTCTTCGCAAAAACCGGAAATATAAAAATAGTCCAAGAAGGATCATTGCGACGATTTGAACTGCTAAACCGATTGTGAGTAAAGACATTCCTGCATCTACTAGACCTGTGACTTTGCTAAGAAAGACAACTCCAATTCCGCTAAGTAATAGAATAAAAATGAAAACAGACTCTAGAAGAGTGCCAAAACGACTGATTAAAGATCGAATACGCGAATTTACTGCTGACAAATTTTTTACCTCACTTTTTTGGACAATTATCTGTTCTAAGATGGGTTGAGCAGTATTCAAATTGAAATATAAATGTAAGCTCAACGGCTAGACATTCCGCGGTCGGGTTACCCGGGTACGGCGTTAATAATGACTTGTTTAACGGCAGGTTCACATACCTTTCGAACACCATGCTCGCCTGGTTCATAGTGACTTTTGAGAAGGCCTGCTTGTTCGAGAATTTTGACTTGTGCACTTATATTTGCTTCAGTCTGTTTGAGCGCTTTCGCTATTCGGCTGACATCCATACTCTTGTCACGAAGAAGAGAAATGATTCTCCACCTGGTATTACTGGATAGCGCCTTAGCCACACGAGGGACATCTTCATCTGGCACTTCAAATCGTTCATTCAATTTTTTGGACTCCCGCCACAGCAATACGATGAAACAGTAGGCAATTCATCGGCTCTCCCTAATATACATTTCCCAATTTAATTAAGCAGTGAGTTATCTAAACATTTAATCACCATAACGAAGATTTCTTCATTAGATTCGGATGCGAATAATGGGGACTCAATAAAGTCGCTTGAGAATTGGAAGCCTACTTAATGATAACAGTCCCAATAGGTTTTTTTCAACGCGATATAACAATTCATGTGATTGATGTGCATCGTCTAGCGAAAATTCTCCCAGAAATTCAGACAGAAGAAATCCAAATTCTTCAATCACTTGAAGAGATGGCTCACCGGTTTGAATACGTCCCACCCGATGAAATCAAAAAAATAACCGCAATTGATGCCGAAGATATTCTCTTCCTTCTAAGCCAAATGAATAAGAAAGGATTAGTTCAAAGAAAACGAGGACGCTTTCTTGGTTATCGAATAACTAAAACGGGTTATGATGCTCAAGGCCTTTATGACTTGGCTCAGAAGGATGTCATTCTTTCATTAGGACAACCTTACGGTGAAGGAAAAGAGGCGACAGTCTACCGTGCTCTTGATGCACAAAACAAGGAAGTTGCTGTAAAATTCATTCGATGGGGTCGGACAAGTTTTCGACGTATACGACGTCTTCGAACGGTGAAGGATGATTCACTGCATTCATGGATGGATTTCAGTAAACAGGCTGCACAACGCGAATTCGCAGCTCTCCGAATATTGAGTAAGATAGGAGGTAAAGTTCCCAACCCCATAGCAGTAAACCGGCACATCATTGTAATGTCAAAGATGTCAGGGGCGCTTTTGTTGCACCTCCTCGAATTGAAAAAACCAAAAAAAGTTCTCGAACAAATAATTCAGCAAATTCACCTAGCATACCAAAAAGCTGAATTGATTCATGGTGATCTCAGTGAATACAACGTCTTTGTTGATGAAAAAGAGCAAATTACTCTTTTTGATTGGCCCCAATGGCAGCCAATAACACATCCCAATGCTTTATGGTTGCTTAAGCGCGACATCAAGAATATTACAACCTTCTTCAGACGCCGATTCCGAATTACATATGATGTTGACGAGACCCTTGAAAGATTGATAGCTAGTCCAAATGGGAAGCGAAAGAATGACTGAGAAGACCAAACCATTGATTATTGGCTTTGATATTCTCCCAAAAAACTCTCCATCGGCACGAGATTCACCACGATACGCCATTGCCATTTCAGAAGGAGAGATTGTTGAGACAAGGGACTCTGTTAGACGAACTAGCTTGTTGAAACTCGTCCGTCAGATGAAACCCGAAATTCTTGCGACTGACAATTTATTCGAGCTAGCCTCCACTGAGAAGGACGTTATAGATTTTCTTTCAAAGGTTCCTTCAAAAACTCGAATCCTTCAGGTTACCGGCTCGCCAATACATGGTATGATGTCAATTACAAAGTTGGCTCGAAGACATGGGCTGCGAATAAATCGACATCCAACCCCAGTTGAAACTGCAATAATAATTACACAACTAGCAGCCTTAGGTGCTGGCACTGAAATCTCGGCACTAGCACGGGAAACTCGGATAATAATATCAAGAGCCCGTAATGTTGGTCCTGGTGGTTTTTCCCAAGCTAGATTCCAAAGACGTATGCATGGGGCTATTCAACAGGTTGCTCGAAGCATCATTGAAAAAATCACAAAGGCTCAAATGGATTACGATCAATACGAGACACGAACATCCTATGGCTGGTCCCGTTGTCTTCTTCATGTTTATGATTCATTTGATAATGTTAGTAAAATTGTGCAGCCAGAAGTAAATCGGATTGCAGGTGTTGCGGTCCGTACTACGCCAGTTAAGCAGCGCACAATTTTGTATCTTCAGGCAAAGGATAAGAAAGACCAATTAGGTCCCCGTCGATTACTCGTTGTTGGGGTTGATGCCGGCACAACTGTCGGTATTGCAATTTCTGATATTTCAGGTCGTGTTATTGCTATTCATAGTGGACGGAGCTTGTCTAGGGGAGATGTAATTCGATATCTTGTTGAGTATGGAAAACCAGTGCTGATTGCGTCTGATGTAGCTCCAGCTCCTAGTTTTATTGAAAAGCTTAGTACAACACTTCAAAGTCCAGTCTTCGAACCTGAAAAATTATTGTCGGTGGCTGAAAAACGAGAATTGGCAAAATCCATTATTTTGGATTCTGGAATCCAACCTCGAAATGCTCATCAAAGGGATGCCTTAGCCGCGATTGCAAACGTTTTCCAGGGATACGGTCGAAGGTTAGATCTTCTTCAAAGCCGACTTGACAAAAGCGAGCAGCAACACAACACTTCACAGGCAGTAACTATTGTATTACAGGGTGGTTCTATTCATGATGCGCTCGATAAATCGGTTATTTCCGAAAGACCATCAAGAAGTGAATCCCAACCCATCGAACCACCCAAACCAGTGGAAAAAGTTCCTACGTCTAAAGAACTTCAGAAATATGTTAGTCAATTAAAACGTCAAGTTGAATCTCTTCAGCGTCAGCTGGATTTCGAAAAAAACAAGCTACTCCAAAGCCAGGATGAGCTAAAACAGTTGAAGAAAGAGTACCGTCAAACCAACCGTCAACTGAATCGAGTTTTAAACTTTGAAGAACGGGAACAACGGCGAGATGAGCTAGTTCGACAAAAAAATGCAGAAATTTCCCGATTACAGAAGACCATTAAAAAAACGAACGAGAAACTTGATTCAGCAGAGAGATTGATTTCCAACCTTAAACTAATGAGACAATTAGAGAATCGTGGGGAAGTCCAACCTATTCCTGTGCTTCCAATTTTTTCCAAAGATGAAATTCGAAGATTAGAATTACGGTACTCTAAGAAAAAAGGAAAAATCATACTTATTCAAGATCCAAGTGGTGGAGGTAGTTCAACAGCTGATTTGCTTATAAAATTCGGTGTCCAAGTTGTCATCACAAGGGGGAAAATGTCCCATTTAGCGTTGGACCAATTTTCTTCTGCTCACATTCCCGTCATAGAAGCCAAGAAACTTCGGATAACAATGGTTGATGAATTTGCTGTCGTCAATATTACAGAGTTAGAAAAAGAAATTGAAAAGTGGCAAGAAAGCCACAAGATAACAGAGAGAGAAGACGCCGCGGAGGCTTTAGAACGTCTTATTGAAGAGTATCGCCAAGAAAGGCGGAATGAAAAATCAGAACGAAAATAGCGCCCTTTTGAAGTGAGAAGGTTCTTACGGAACTATTCCTTATTTTCCCAAATTATCTGCGTAAGATCAGGCTTGATATAGAGAATATTATTTCCTCGGATGAAAACCTCGCCAAATTTCGCGGTTGGATTTCCATCCATTAATTCCTCTGCCCCTTCAAGAACGAGATTCATGTACATATCAATCTCTTTGAGACGGCCTCGATATTCCTTTCCGTCCTTGAGTTTAATTAGAACTAAATTATTTGTAGCCTTTTGAAGGATTTTGATAGGGTGGTTCTCCACGGTTTTCAACCTCGAGAGTATTTCAGCTAATTGTTGAATGCCACTTAAAGCTAACGGTCAGATAGATAGCTAATTGTTGAAAAACCATCTCTTACAAAAGTTGCATAATTATCCCATCGTCCTCATTAGCAAGATTTTCAAAACTTGCAATAACTTTGAATTCTTCCTTAAAATTAGATAAAAGATCATGAAACGGGAGAATTCTTGAAAGGCTAGTCACGGCTAGAATCCCTTTAGTTTGAAGAACACGGGAGAGTTCGCCTAACCCTTGTTGAATATCTGATATGTTTTGAATCATTGTAATACTAAGTATTGTGGGGATACAACTCTCGCGAAAAGGTAAGGCTTCTACAAATGCGCAAATTAAAGATAACACAGAAGGTCTGCGGCTTAATTGCCTAACTTGTTCATTGGCAACACGTAACATTTCAATCGCGCCGTCAACACCAACAATCGTAGAAAAACTCGCCAGAGAGGGCAATCCAATTCCAGTTCCTATTCCCACATCTACAATAGGTTCCACATGTAGATATGGTGAAATCGCTTGGTATTTGGTTCTTTGAATTTGACGGTATCGCCGATGATATGCTGGCGCTGTCTCATCGTACAATTGAACTTTTCGCACAAATTCTATCTTCGAGTGAATACTTATTAGAATTATGGGATGATTTCGACAAGAAAGACTTTGCCAGACCCCCAGTTTTCTGTTAATGCGAAAATATGGTTCATCCATTCTCCTTCCCTTGCACAAGCCTGCACTTTGCTTCAAGATGCCCTATCCCAAAAACGACTGATTCAAATCGTAGGCAATTGCTTTGTCGAATATCAAGGGCGTGCACGGTCAGTTCTCACTGAAGGAGAACGACTCATTCTCATAAAACGAGATGGTACGATTCTTGTTCATAAAGAGGTGGGGGTCGAACCTATTAATTGGCAGCCTCCAGGGGCAACAATCAAAGTTTCAGTTGAGGCTGATGTGCTCTACCTCTTTGCAAATCGGGCAAAACCCCGTGAAACGGTTCGTATTGAATTTTCCGACATCACGATGCTAAGCGCTAGTCTCATAGAGGATCCTGGTGAGTTCAGTATGTACCTAACTGAGGACGAAATGCAAAAAGTTCTCAGCACCCATCCAGAACTAATAGAACCCGGTCTCCGAACCATTCGTCGAGAACGTCAGGTGGAGCCAGGGTTCATTGACATATTTGCTCGTGATAGTGAAGGTCGTTTGGTAATTGTTGAAGTCAAACGGCGTCGGGCAGATAGCGAGGCAGTGCATCAACTACACAGTTATATTAAGAGTTTCAAGGCTGACGAATCAACAAAACTCCGGGGGATACTTGTTGCACCCAGTCTTACTAAAGGCACCCATGCACTCCTAGAACAACTTGGTTTAGAATATAGGAAAATTGAGCCACAGCAATGTGCGATTTATCTTCATCAAACTAGTTCGCGAAAATTAACTGATTTTTTATCAGATTCAAAAAAATCTCAACACTAATTAATGCAAGACCATGCGATTTGTCGAAATGCGTCTGTGACGCCTTGCCCCTCTTTTGCGCTGGTCTCAAAATAACCCCACCCCAACTGTTTTGCGTAGGCCATGCCCTCCTCAGTCGTGGTTTGGCGCTGGTCCACCAGATCTACTTTATTTGCAAGTAACACTGTTGGCACAGTACCGGTTACTGTTGAAACTTCAGTATACCACCCGGGAACTGCGTCAAAGGTCTGACGACGGGTCACATCAAATACTAAAATCACTCCCGCTGCTCCACGATAAAACACGGGACGAACCGAACTAAAGTGTGGTTGACCTGCAAGGTCCCATAACTGCAATCGAACTAAGGTGTCGCCAAAGTCCAATTCCTTCACTGCAAAAGATGTACCCACTGTCATAATATAAGATTCTCGAAAGTGCCCTTCGGTATAGCGAATTATGAGACTGGTTTTGCCTACGGCGCCGTCTCCGACAACACAGACTTTAAGGACATATTGACGTTGCTGAACACTCATGTAGCCTTGCTCCTAGCGAGCGCTGGGTTTGTCTGACTTACGTTTGTGAGCATATATTGGTTTCGTTCATGATGGGCTTTGGGGCATAGGTAATTAATTTCGCCCAATGATTTTTATGCAGTTGAAGGTTGTTAGGGGCACGCTAGGAACTAATGGAGCATATGGTTACAATGTCCGTTTCAGAGCTTCCAAAGAAATTTGACCTGCCTTCTCTTGAAGAGGAGATGTTACAGTTCTGGCAGAAACATCACGTTTATGCTCAAGTCACTGAATTGCTGCGAGAACGCCCTGTTTTTCATTTTTTGGATGGCCCGCCCTATACTACGGGAGCGATCCATTTGGGAACAGCCTGGAACAAAATCATGAAGGATTTAGTTTTACGTTTTCGACGGATGCAAGGTTTTCGAGTAATCGATACACCTGGGTTCGATATGCACGGACTGCCCATTGAGGTCCATGTTGAAAAGGAACTTGGAATCAAGTCGAAACGCGATATCGAATCAACGATTGGTGTTGACAAATTTATTCAACGTTGCCAAGAGTTCGCCCTCTCTAATTTGGAACGGATGACTGAACAATTTCAACGATTAGGTGTATGGATGGCTTGGGATCGTCCCTATCGTACGATTGATAACCCCTACATTGAAGGCACATGGTATTTGATGAAACGTGCTCATGAACGCGGATTTCTGTATCGCGGCTTGCGTTCGATTGATTGCTGTGTACGCTGCGAAACTGCCTTAGCAAAACGTGAACACGAATATCGTACAATTGAAGATTATTCCATTTGGGTAAAGTTTCCAGTTATTGGAAAATCAAAAGAATTCATCGTCATTTGGACTACAACTCCTTGGACTTTACCTGCAAATATGGCGGTGATGGTAAATCCAGAATTCGAATATGTTCGAGTTCGGGTTGATGACGAAATTTGGCTTCTTGCAAAAGGTTTGGCTAATATCATTCTCCAGGCATTGTTAAACAAACAATATGAAGTCGTAGAAGAGATCAAAGGGTCAGAGCTCATTGGTCTTCGATATGAACATCCTCTTGTTGACGAGATTCCCTGTCAAGCAAAATTCCACAAAGAATCGAAAAAAGTTCATTCTGTAATTCTAAGCGAAGAGTATGTTACATTGGAACAAGGAACAGGAATTGTACATACCGCACCTGGACATGGTCCACAAGACTTTGAGGTAGGTGAAAGAGAAGGCATTCCAATCTTCTGCCCTGTTACATTTTCTGGAACATTCTCTGAAGATGGTGGAAAATATGCTGGGATGAAGGTCCAAAAAGCCAGCGAAGTTGTACTCGAGGATTTACGAAAGAAAGATTTACTCGTTCATCAAGATACCATCGAACACGAATATGCCCACTGTTGGCGATGTAATAGTCCATTAATCTATCTTGCCACTGATCAATGGTTCTTACGCGTTAGCGATCTTAGAAACGATATTATCAAGAAGAACGAGGATATCCGGTGGGTACCCGATTGGGCAGGTCATACTTGGTTCCGAAACTGGATTCAAAATCTTCGCGACTGGTGTATATCACGTCAACGGTACTGGGGAGCCCCTCTACCCATCTGGACCTGTGACAAATGTGACCACATGGAAGTAATCGGTAGTTTAGCAGAACTAACTGAAAAATGCGGTAAAGACATTGAGAACCTTCATAGACCTTGGATTGATGAAGCAATCTGGGACTGTGCGAAATGTAAGGGCACAATGTTGAGAGTTCGAGATGTTCTTGATGTATGGTTAGACAGCGGTGTTGCTCCATGGGCAACACGATGGGCAACATTTGGAACTAAAGATTTTGATAATTGGGATATTGCTGAGTTTGTTATTGAAGGTAAGGATCAGATTAGCAGTTGGTTTAACACACTCTTTAACTCAACCATGCTGGTTGCCGATCGAGAACCGTATAGGAATGTGTACATGCACGGGTTTACGACTGATGAACAAGGTCGACCCATGTCCAAATCTAAGGGCGTTGGAGTACTTCCAGAGGAGATAGTTGATAAGGTTGGGGCTGAGACACTCCGTATTTATAGTATCAAAAGCACTGGCCCTGGCGAAGATATGCACTTTCTCTGGAAAGACATTGAGGACACAAGGCGGGTCCTTTCGATTTTATGGAACGTATACGTTTTTGCCACAACATTCATGAAAGCCGCGAATTATGAGCCAAATTCACACAAATTAAAACCAAGCACACTCCAACATGAGGATCGATGGATTCTTTCCCAATTGAATTTGCTTATTAAACAAGTCACCGAACGAATGGAAAAATATGAACTCCCATATGTTCCCCGTTTAATGGAAGATTTTATCGTTAGAGATTTGAGTCGATGGTATATCAAACTCGTCCGACCCCGAACATGGGTGAGCTCTCAGGATGAAACAAAAACTCAGGCGTTTACAACACTTTATCATGTGTTACGTACACTCCTCGCAGTTTTAGCCCCCGTTTTACCATTTCAAACAGAAAAAATGTATCAGGCACTAATTCGTTCAGCTGAACCAGACGCCCCAATAAGCGTACACATGCTTCCATGGCCTTCCGTAAATGAAAAGCTGATAGATCCCACCTTGAGCCAAGAAATGGAATGGGTGTCTGAAATAGTTGAAACAGTACAATACGTTCGGCAAGAATTGGGAATAAAACTTCGATGGCCCTGCCAAAGATTAGTTATCGTCCCTTCGAAGAAAGAATTCCAATTGGATCATTTTAGTGATGTTGTCGCAAGTCAAACTAATGTAAAAAACGTTGAGATTCTCAAAAAAGTCAAGGGTGAATCGCTACAAGAAAAGGAACTGCCATTTGCGAAAATATACCTTGACATTTCAGAAACTCCTGAACTTCGCGCAGAACGTTTAGCACGGGATCTAATTCGGCAAATTCAATCTACACGGAAGAAAGCGGGTCTCCATGTTACCCAGCACATCAAATTACATGTGGCGAGTGAATCTCCGGATCAAAGAGAGGCAATTAAGAATACAAGTGAGACAATAACGTCTAAAGTCGGAGCTTCAGCTTTAGATATTAGTGAAACACTGCCGAGTATTAAAGGAGCGGCAAAAGGGAAACTAACATTCGCTGAAAATGAAATCCAATTCGCATTTCTCGTGCAAGATGAATAGGTGTGCCAACACATTTAAGCCACAGTAAAATATCACAGATTTCATAAGGGCACGTGGCTTAGCCTGATGGAGCGCCGAACTCCTGTGCATTTTGCACAGGGTGTGTATGCCTTATATGGTGTCGCTCCGAACATTCGTTTGCGAAGCCTAGGTAAGCCGGAGGTCGCGGGTTTGAATCCCGCCGTGCCCACCATTTATTATTTCGTTTTCCCTCTCTTTTCGAACTTCTTAGCCACCGTTTCAAAATCCTCACTAAAAGCGGTTTCCTTTGTTGTTCGTTTTCGCACCTGAATGAAAACGGGAAACCGAGTAGCTTGGCCAACAACCAATGCTTCTCCAACACTAAGGCTTGAAATTGATGTTAAGGTTGCCTTCGTGATTTTTTCTGACGTGGCTCTGATATGATCTAAGTCATAGGGGTTAGTAATCCTAAGAAAGATGTTAGATCCACATTGTGAGAGTACTGTGGTTGAGAGTCGAACAGGTCTCTGGGAAATAACACATAAGGAAAGATTGTATTTGCGACCTTCACGTGCTATTGTCTCAAGGATACCTTTTGAGAAGGCTAAAGCCCGACGGGCTTGTGGACAGAATTGGTGTGACTCCTCCAAAAACACTACTGTTGGAGGTATCTTGTCATCCCGCCGCAATTCGAAAAGACGGCGAAGAACAGCATCGACGATAATTTGCTTTTTTTGCAAACTCACGGTCTCGCTCATGTCAAGGATAATTCCATGACCGGGTTTCATTAGAGTTTTCCATTCTGGTGTGGGAGTTTTTCCGAACAGATTAAGATTTTGAAGATTGTCTAGCCATCCAAGAAGGGCTTCACGGGTTCTAGTATTTATCGATGGATCTTCTTCTAATGCGGTAATCAAATCTCCTAAATCATACGGTTTACCTTTCCGTGCACTTCGCATGGTCCGAATTATTCGCGTAAGTTCACGAACCTGAATTGTTCCCATATCGGGCGAATACGTCGCGAAGGCCTTTGCACTCATTCTCGGCGTTGCAATTTCGACAAGTGGACTTTGAATGACAGCCAAGCGATTTTCCACGGTTTTTCCTTTGATTTCCTGAGATTCTGCTAAGCTGGTATATTCACCATGAACGTCAATAACAAGGATGGCAGGACGTCCGTGTGAGGCTTTTCGTGATAAAAGTTCTTCAAGCATAACAGTGGCTGCGTAACTTTTTCCGGCTCCACTCATTGCCAGTAATGCAACATGCTTCTGATAGATTTTGGTCAAATCAAAGGTTGCAGGTATATTATGAAAGAGCAAATGGCCAAGGTGGATTCCATCCTTTGTGAATCCAAGGAATTCAGATAACAATTTGGAATCCGGTGAAGAAACAAAAGCTCCTGGTGAGGGAGGATAAGTAATTCGTCTAATACGATTCTTTTCAAAAATCCCTAATGGTTTTGCTTCAGCTAGCACATATTCCCATCGGTCAATAGGGAAAATTGCTCCAAATGGTTTTCCGGTACGTGTAAATTCATGAACAGCGTCAACCTGAGAAAAATAGCGATTAGTTTTGAAGACCTGTTCAACATGTGCCATAACCACGCCCTCTTCGGTCTCAACTGCCACATACTGACCGACATGAACCGGGATTTGTCCATCAGTGGTAATATCATCACGTTTTCCTATGACAAATGAAATTTTCTCCGTGGACGGGCTATCTTCGGTGCATACGATCGTTCCAAGTGATTCGGCTTTCATTCAGTTTTCTTCCTTGGTTTTAATGAAATGGCATCCTTTCACGACGGAGTTTCAATATACTTTCAGGGTATCCTATTCGGTTGGCAAGTTGAGAAAACAGAAAATCAAGGTCGCGCTCTATTAAACGGGCTTGAGAATCTGCGTCAATCAGGACCGGGGGAAGTGCAAATCCCTCGTTATCTGATGACATAGGCAACAACATCGCACTTACTTTTTCAACTATGCGGTTAGGGTCATTGGGTCCAGTTAAGATTTCAACTCGCAGCGGGTAATCAAATTGTGCCGTTCGAAGATAAACACAAACAAGGTTCTTACTCATTTGTGAGCTTTTTGATGATTCTTCTGATTGATTACTAATTAGTTCATTTAATCGAAGTATCGGAGACCGTTCTCCCACATCAAGGATTCTGAAGAAGAAATCCGTATCATAACTGGTTCGAAGAATGGATCTGTAATCCATCTGTAATAGTGGACTCAGTTCAGGATGACGTTCAATTAGGTGTGGAAGAATTTCACCCAGAATATTGATAAACCGTTGACTACGACTGTCTTTTACAACTCCAGCAAGAAGGGTCCCAGTTTCTTGGGCTTTCTCAAAGAGTTTCTCATAAAGTGCTGTAATTTGTACATACTTCGATGAAAATACTGACTGATTTGGAGGGCGGTCACTAAGATGTGGTCTTAGAGAACCATCCAACAAAAGAAGTTCCACGGGATGGTGGTCTTGGACTCGGATGGCTAGTTGAAGCTCGGCTTTAAGCCGTTCAAGAGAAGCACTAACTTCTGCTTCACGCCATGAGATAGGGTTTAATTCGACCTTAACTGTCGGGGAAGTTGTTTTTTCAGGAAAATAAACTGCTGATACCCGATTGGATGGAGTGTATTCAAAGATTGTTGCACAGGCACGCGTTATTACTAACTCGATACCTCTTAGGGTTTTTTTGAGCAATCCCCCATCAACTCCACCAACTCGAAGACCCTTCAATTCAGTGGCCTTCACCGGTTTTGCCAGCTGATTATCAACCAGATAATTCTGGGCTAGAGGTAGATTGTCGTGCAGATCCAAGCTCTGACGTTCTGATTGAAGAATTGAAGTAAAGGAATTTCTTTTCTCCTCAAGGACCTTAATTTGGTCAGCAATTTTTTGAATTTCCTCATCAAGTGCCCAAAGTTCCTGAATCGTTTTCATTTTTTGATCCCCGTCTGATATTCGGTTTCTAAGTAGGTGAAGTCTAAAATTAAAACGTAATAACACTCTTTAAACGCAACCAATGTCTATCTTTCTCCCGTCATTTAACCAAGCTCAGACTCTTCTCAGCGAAACATTAGTGAATTCACAAATACTGAAACATTGCGAGGCTACACGCCACAAAGCCCTTCAAATTGTAACGCTTCTTGCTCAAAAAATCCAAATTAATCAACAATTACTTGAGATTGGGGCATTACTTCATGATATTGGACGCGCG
>JAEOSV010000023.1 GCA_016840185.1 Candidatus Hermodarchaeota archaeon
AACTGGAAGGGACAACACTTCCTTTGCTGCTTGCTCAGAAACAGGCATCAACCCTTCCTTATACTGAAAGAGTCGACGATAAATCGGAGTAAGATGAAGCGGCACTTCGTAGTATATAGCCGCACCAATTTTGGCCTTATACAACGATTTCTGAACAGCATCCCTGTTTCGAGGTGCAGGAATCTGAATTGTGTACAAATACCAATTATGTGTCGCCCACGACGCCTCTGTGGGTAACCTAATCCCTTCAATATCATGAAGCTGTTTAGTCAAATACGCCGCGTTAGCTTTTCGTTTCTTCAGAAACTCAGGGATTCGTTTGACTTGAGCTTCACCAATCGCCGATTGAAGCTCAGGCATTCGATAGTTATGGCCCAACTGCACATATTCATATGGGCGAATTTCCCCGTGAGTTCGGATTTGTCGCAAGCGCACGGCGAGGTCGTCATCGTTGGTTGTCAATAATCCTCCTTCACCGGTTGTGATGATCTTGCTTGGATACAAGCTAAAACAGCCCACATCGCCGATGGTGCCAACATCGTGGCCACGATACTTTGATCCATGAGCTTGACAGGCATCTTCAATAATAGCGATATCGTGTTTTTCCGCCAGCTCCAGTAAGGGATCCATTTCTGCTGGGTGTCCATACAAATGGACCGGCATGATGGCCTTCGTACGTGAAGTGATAGCGGATTTTACCTTTTCAGGGTCCAAGTTGTATGTCTCTGGCGAAATATCAGCGAACACCACCTTTGCTCCGTTCAGCAACACCATATTCGTTGTGGCTATGAAACTAAAGGGTGGTGCAATTACTTCGTCGCCGGCTTTTACATCAAAGGCTAATAATGCAGCGTGAAGAGCAGCGGTTCCAGAGTTTACTGCGATTGCGTGTTTCGCACCAATACTCTTAGCAAAGGCTTCTTCGAAGCGAAGTGTAAAGGTGCCTGCTCCAGATTTATGTGTGAGCATTCCGCTTTCCAGAACTTCTGTGACCGCTGCTATTTCTTCTGCACCCAATATAGGACGATTGGAAGGAATGAAACGGTTTGGCGACGAGGTCGACGGTCCTGACAAAGTCGATGTCTCCATTCCATAAATGGGGTGTTCTCCCATATAAAATTAACTGTTCTTCCGTAAATTAGAGTTTAAACGGAACTTCAGTAAATTTTTCCGCAATTTAAACCCTACAACGCCATTGCAAAGATTACGAGTCTGTGAACATGCTGGAATCCCAACTGCGTATATAGGTTGAAAGCCGGTTCGTTAGTAATATCAAATTCCAATTGGATCTTCGGGATGCCATTCTTCTTGGCACCTTGGAAGCTAACAGCCATCAACGACCGTCCTAAACCCTGCTGGCGAAATTCCGGGAGAATAGCTATCGGTCCCAGCATACCCACTTCCTGAATGGGACGAACAATCGTTAATCCAACAATCTCCTCTCCTTTCACAAGAACTGCGGTCGCATCCTCCACAAAGGGTCTTTCACGGTCCAACCAGAATTTGAATGCTTCCACCCGCTGTTCGGGAGTCTGATCTAACCAAAAGCGATCTTTACTATTATCAAACATCTCAAAAAATGGATCTTGAAGAACCTCATTCGAGACTTGTTCAAGGGGTCGGAGCTCAAAACCAGGGGGAATCTTGGGTTCGGGGAGTGATTGTTGGGTAAGGTCCTTTTCTAGGCGGGCTTCCTCTGAAGAAAGATTGAACCCTTGAGCTTCATACCATCTGGCATAATGATGGTACCATGATTCATTATCCGGAGTAATGCCGGTCAATTCGGCTTCAAGGCGTCCGTAATGTTGTCGTTTTACGTGAGCGATGCTTGTTTTGAGGAGTTGCTGGGCGATCTCGTCTTTGTCAGGTCCAGACTTGACAATCGGGTGCCAACGGCCCAGTGTGGCAATCGTGGGCACAAATGAAAAAATAACAAGCCATCCTACGATTTGTTCATCGGAATAAGCAATAAGGGGTGTGCTGTCGGTGCGATTCGCCCACCATTCTATCGAAGTCAGGATGGTGTTTATCGTTATGTTTTCGGTTGCTAATCCCTCTTCACGTCGCGTTTCCAGAATAAAGCGTGCGAGCTCCTCGGAATTAACATCTTTCCAGGGTTGAATCTGAATATCCATGAATCCATGATTCAAGATAGTCCTATACATAAGTGGATTGGCAACGAAAAATAATGTGATCTAAATCGATACAAGATTATTTTGTAATCGATTTAGAGTTCGCCAACGACTTGCATGAGGGTTTTGTGGTGGCGTTTTTCATCCTCGAGAATGTGCTCAAGGATTGCTTTGATGGTTGGTTGCTTGACAATTTTGATTTGTTCTTCGAGGATTTCGATCATATTTTTCTCGACTTCGATATGCTCGTTAAGGTCACGTTTCGCAACCAGTTTATCCGTCCATTTTTCTTCATGAAAATCTTTGAAGGAGTAGGGTTGTTCTCTCAGCACACGTTCAATGGTCTGATACATTTTTGCGTGCTTTCCAGAATCCATTCCAAGCTCATCAATTAGAAGTTTTACAGCAGCATTGTCTACTGTCTTTGCTGTTTCCTGATAGAGCTCTACGGCTTTCTTTTCGATTTTGATTGCACGTTCAATCATTTCGAGTAATTCTTTGTGGGGACCTTCGGACATGGTTCTCACATCCATGGGTTCAATGACACCGAAATGGGATTCTCCTCTAAAAAAGACTTCTCCTCTTCGCAGAGAACTGGTTTAAATCTCCCAAATCTCATCTTTGAGAATCTTATGGTGCCGTTCTTCATCTGCGACGATATGCTTGAGAATGACTTTCAGGGTTTTATCCTCGGTGGCAAGGATTTCATCCTTGATGAGTTCAATCATCTTGGCTTCGCGATCAATGTGGTGTTTGATGGCCTCAAGCCCTTGATTGCGTTGCTTCCATGTACCCACGTACGTTTTCTCTTCTGGGTCTTTAGGTTGTTTGGTCTCTTTCTTCAGGGCATCCAGAAGCATCTGAACCATACTGGCATGTTTCGTTGAATCTGCGGCGCAGATTTCAAACAGGATTTTGATTCCCACATGATCGATGTCTTTCATTTCTTTCCGTAGGGCTCGTGCGGATTCCTTTTCCAGGGTCAGTTGGGTTTCGAGTAGTTCAATCAGCCGGTCGTTTGCCATGATATTCACTTCTCCATGAGTTTGTCTACAAGGTCACTGTAATATGACTGGACTTTTGTTCCCGTTCGTGTATCCATTGCCTTAAACTCTTTGGCAATTTCATCCATTTCGGCTTTTGATAACAAATCCTTCGCTATTGGAAACAGTTCTTCATCTTCTAATTTGATGTGTGGTTGGATGAGTTCAACGTAGTTATCGAGACACTGAATCACACGTTCTCGTGCAGGCCGGTCACCTGTAAACATTGGACGGGCAAATCGGCGTAATTCCGCAATGTACGCAAGGAGAAACATATGTTCTTCAACGAGTTTATCGATTGTCTCATCAAACTCTGAGCTGGATCCGTGTTCCATAATCATAGGAAATAACCACTGTTCTTCTTTACCGTGGTGTACGATATCTGCATAGGTGCTCCAAAAATCAACTAACCACCAATAACGTCGTGGTCTGATGGGTGTTCCTGCCTTAATCTCATCACGAATCGTTTCAGTTACTGTTACGGCTTTTGCTATGAGGCGATGCTCCTTCACAAGGAATTTTAGAGGTTGCATGACGTTGTACTCCTTCGCTTCTTCGAGGTTAGTTTAAAGCAGGGGTTTCTGATATAAAAACAAATTCTTGCTGTTCCACAAAGAATAATAAAAGAATCAAATAAAGAGCGGTTCCAAGAAGTTTTGGTGGGAATAATGGGTCGTTTACGTCCGCGTTATATTCTCTTCCTTGTCAGCATCATTATGATGATTAGTGGCATCGCTATGGCCTGGGGTGCCCAGAATAATATGGGCACTGTCCAAGCCAGTGAAATAACTCTCAATACTTCTGATGGTGTGCCAATTTCGGCAATTCTGCAAAGACCACTTGCCGCGACAGCAGGTACTCCCCTTCCTGGTGTAGTAGTCATACATGGTGTCATTCAATCCAAAGAGTGGGTTATGGCATTTGGCATCGAACTGGCTCGCCGGGGATTTGTAGTCCTGACTATTGATGCAGTGGGTCATGGCAATTCGGGACCGAGTGTGGGCCCTGGAACGGATCGAGGTGGCATCGTAGCCTTGGAATACCTTGATAGTTTGCCCTATGTAAGCACACTTGGCATGGTCGGTCATAGTATGGGTGCCGGTATTGAAATCCAAGCCATCAACGAGACTTCGATTCAAGTTGACAGCATCGTCCTCGTAGGTGGGGGAGGTAGCAGCATTGCAACATGGACTAACACTACCTTTCCCCGGAACATGCTTCTTGTAATAGGATTATATGATGAACTCTTCGATGTACCCGCAATGTTGAATTATCTTGCAGGACCCTTCAACACAGCAGCCCCTGTGACTCCTGGACAACTCTATGGGGATTATGCTACGGGAACAGCCCGAATGCTTCTTCTTTCTCCAACAAACCACCTCTTCGAAACAATCGATGCTATAACTATCAGCGCAACCACCGAGTGGCTCATGAACAGTCTCAAAGGATCACCAGACGCATATTGGATTCCGAGCCAAAATCTCCTGTATCCACTTTGGATCTTAGGCGGCATATTTGCCTGCCTTGGCGCAGTTCTCTCAGTTCTTGCATTGTTCACAATCTTGACAAATTTCAGTATCTTCCAACAAATTCAACATACTCCCAACTCTCGATACTTCGCAACAACTCCGAAATATCTAGGTCTTGGTCTCATCTACGGTATTATAGGATTGGTGAGCCTATTTGCCATGCTTATTGTGGATATTCCTGTCTCATATCCTCAAAGCCTAGGACTATCAGTGATTATAGGACTCTTTATTGGCGGACTAGTAACGTTCCTTATCCTTGTTGGAATCAAATACATCCTTAATCGAAAAGATAACACACCAACTTGGAATGACATTGGAGGTTTCAACGGAAAAGAAAAAGGGGATTACAAGGCGTTACTTAAAACCGTTGGGCTTGGGTTTCTGCTGGGTCTCATTGGGATTGCATGGCTCTATCTATGGGTCCTCCCTGTTGACCTGCTCCTCGCCTTGGACTTTCGAGTATTTCTCCCATTCCTGAAAGCCCTCTCACCTCTTCGTGCACTCTTCGTTCCTCTCTACTTCCTCTTATTCCTACCCGTATTCCTCGTTGATGGATTATGGCTGATGGGTTATCTTCGCACGCAACCCAAAGAAAACTGGAAGAACACCCAGATTTGGTGGACGAGTAAAGCCATACTCATCAAAGTGTTAGTTTTGGCATTAATTCTCCTAATCCAGACAGGAGTTAGCTTTGCCATTGGCGGCCCATTCATTTCGGGATTCATGGGCTTCTATTTGCTTTTCCTATGGATTTTCATTCCAATGTATGCTATCTCAACGACTTTCCTTGCCTGGTCTTATCGACTCAGCAACCGCTTCTACATCGCGATCCTCTTCAATGCCTTTCTCTTCGCTTGGATTATGGCTGCAATACTCCCCATCTACATCTAATCCGGCACAAAGTTAAAGCTCACGAATGCACTCATTCAATGATGTGTCTGAGGTGTTAACTATGCCGAATACCCATTATTGGTTGCTGGATACAACTTACAGTGAAGATGAACGTAAAATTCAGCAGACATTCCTACAAACACCCGCTCAGACACTCGTCAAAGGCGAAACAGATTTTTCTCCATATTTCTACGCAACACCTGCAAGTCTTGGTGAAGCGGTAAACCGAAAAGACCTGATGAAAAATGAGATAATATCTGTTGCACAGGTTCCGTCAACAAGCACTGTAAAAACTCAACGTGAATGGGAACGAAAGATCAACCCAAGTCTCAGTTATGTCTATGATCAAGAACAACGATTTGGATGCCCACATAAACGAACCACTACGGGCTATAAGCTCGATTTACACGTCCCCACAAAACAGCTCAAAGCCTTCAACTCACGTTTCTCTCAAATCGCGGACCAAGACCCTCTTAAGTTCGAATTCTTGAAAGAATTCTTTCGATATACTATCCAACCGATCCCTCAAATGCCACGAGATCAACTGAAACTTGATCCAAAATTTGATGACTCAAAAATACTCCGAGGCATCATGTTATCACGCATCGCAAATATCCCTTTTATGCGAGCCCTAACCAGTCGCAGTGTTTCTGAATGGATCCGCTCCATGCTTCACACAAGCTATCGCCGTTTAGGTATTCTCATCCCTGATCCAGAAGAACTGAAGCTGGGGCACACACCCCATCGCGTTGAAGGAGCATTAACCATTGCTCCCACACCCGGTGTATACTATCACATGACGGTTTTAGACTTTGAATCTCTTTATCCAAGTCTCATTGACCAATACAACCTCTCATACGAAACCATGGACTGTGACCATGACGATTGCCACCCGAATTCGGTTCCCGATGCACCACATTATGTGTGCACACATCGACGAGGAATTTTCAGTACCCTCATCGGAGCACTCAAGGATCTCCGAATTTACTGGTTCAAACCCCAAAGCCGGCAAACAAAAATCTCCTCAGAAGAACGAAATCAAGCACAAGTCATCTCTAATCTTCTCAAATTCCTTCTTGTTAGTAGTGGTGGTGTCACAATACGTATTCAAGGGCTTGCTAGTCCTCCGCTCGCAGAATCAATGATGGCCTACGGGCGATGGGCCCTGCGGACCAGTTGGGACTTTGCCATTGAGAAGGGAATGCGACCAATCTATGGAGACACTGATTCCCTATTTCTCGATCGCCCATCAAAACGAGATATTGAATGGTTAATTGCTAAGGTAAAAGACGAGTTGAAATTACAACTCGCGGTAGATGTCGTCTATCCCATGTGTGTGTTCAGTTCCGCAAAAAAGGCATATTTTGGTATCTTTCCCGATGGAACACCCGATGTTAAAGGAATTACTTTAGGAAAATCGAGTACACCCACACGTTTCCACCAAATCTTTTTAGAAGTTGTAAAACCCCTTGCTTCTGTCGACAACTCTGAAAAACTGGTCAAAGTAATTCCACGAATAATTAAAATCTTGCAGCATCAAATTACGCGCCTTCGTCGAAAAGAGTTTTCTGTCGAGGAACTGGAATATCGGGTCAAAGTTTGGAAAGCGGATAAGGAACGCGGGAAAGGAACTGCGCTAGCCCAACCCTACCAAGCTCTCCAACAATTAGAAGATTCGGGCGTTAAAGTGAAAAAACGCGATGAAGTTGGGTTTGTCAAAGTCACCCCATTTCGGTACGGTACTCGCACATTCACCGTCAAACCCACGCAAATGGCCACCCAGGAAGAAATTGACATTCCCGACTATATTCGTAAACTCGAAATGGCTTTTGAACAAGTTTTACTCCCGATGAATATTGAGTTTCCAGGTCAACAATCCCGCGCCTTGGATTCCTACCTCTCGAAAACGGTATCCGCGCCATTTCAGGAATCGCCCCCTGAGCCTGGAAAACGTGAGCCCATTAAAAAACAGAAACGATTGATTGATTACACTAACGGTGAAGATGAGGAGGCTTCATAGATTAAACATTCGTCTAGTTATTACGTTTAAACTAGTTTATACGGAAATAAAGTAAACTTTTTTATTGTGCCGATTCACTTAAAATACTATGAGCAACATCCGGTTTCTAGGTACCGTTGAATCGGTTTTAAAAAATCGTAGTCAACTATTTGCCAACATACATGACAACCGGAACACGAAAAGCTATCTCATCGACTTTCAAGTAGCAATTTTTCTCTTTGCGTTCATTTATGGAGCATCAATGGGTCTCTACTCCGGTGGAATTCAGGTATTTTTTTCTGCCATGAAAATCCCCCTTCTCTTGTTTCTCACCTTATACATTTGTCTTCCAACCTTCTACGTATTAGATAGTCTACTTGGCGGTGCCCTCTCTTTCCGTCAAATGCTTCTAATTCTACTCGCTGGATTTACCATCATGGCAACAATACTACTTGCGTTTTTGCCCATTTCGCTCTTCTTTCTACTGACCACTGCGGACTATACATTTGTTGTAATCCTGAACGTCGCCGTCTTTGGACTTGGTGGCCTTGGGGCTATAATCTACTTCCTTCAAGGATATTTCACTATGTATCGGCTCGAAGAGGAACCAGGACCAACTATCACCGAATCAGGTAAATGCTCACAATGTAAGAAAGACGTCAAAGAGGGATCAGCCTTCTGTCAATCTTGTGGCATCCGAGTTATGCAGACTCCTGACAAAGGGTTTCAGGCTTCTTCGCTCCCAATTCTCATTGGCGTTGTTGTTCTCATCTTTGTTGGCACTCAGCTAGCATGGATTCTCCGACCTTATTTCCACTTCTATCCTTTCTTCATTCGTCCACTTGGTGGAAACTTCTACCTCGCAATGCTCGATCTCATATTTCCATGGATATGACTGAAAAAGGTTCAATGGAGTTATCCGTGCAGCGTCCCCTCTTTTTTCCTCGGGTCATAGTTCACTGTTTTTAGCAACCGGATTTCGAAGGATGCCAATACCTTCAATTTCTGCTTCCACCACATCACCATCTTGTAAAAACACTGGTTTGGGTTTTGCAACTGCCCCAACTCCTGATGGAGTGCCTGTGGCAATTACATCTCCTGGTTCCAAGGTTAACACCTTTGAAATGTCTGTGATTAGTTCCGCGACTGAAAAGACCATTTCAGAGGTTGAACTATTTTGACGGGTTTTCCCGTTGAGACGAAGTTGCAGTTGGAGGTTCTGCGGGTCAGGTAGTTGGTCCGGGAGAGTCAAGACTGGTCCCATGGGAGCAAAGGTATCGAAGCTCTTCCCTCGGAACCACTGTCCATCACGATATTGGAAGTCTCGTGCTGAAACATCATTAAAGACAGTATATCCGCCAACATGATCTAGCGCAGTATCTAAGGGAATATCCCGTCCCCCCGTACCAATGACCACGCCTAATTCGACCTCATAATCAACTTGCTTTGCCTCATTTGGGAGAAGAATCGTCGCTTCAGGACCAATCGTGGCCGTTGGCGGTTTAGAGAAGAGCACTGGTGCTTCCGGCATTGTTCGCCCGGTTTCTTTCACATGATCCTTGTAGTTCAATCCAATAGCAATGATTTTGGTGGGGCGAGGAATTGGGGCAAGCAAATTTATCTTTTCAACGGGCTGGGCATCGATTCGACCCTTTAATGCTGCTTCAATGGTCGATTCAAGGCTAGGGTCCTTCAAGTAATCCAACATTGTTGGAATGCCAGGAGTTGGTACCACCTCTCCATTATCTAAACATCCAACACGAGGTCCGGCATCTGTTGCGTAGCTGACCAGCTTCACCTGATGGCTTCTCTCCAATCACAAACTCACTACAAAACTAACACTAATCACAAAGTTCAACCCTAAAAAATTGCCTCAATCACAACTCACATCCGAC
Source organism: Candidatus Hermodarchaeota archaeon (assembly GCA_016840185.1). The sequence continues at coordinate 9,490 of JAEOSV010000023.1, forward strand.
AAAAATCACTCCCCACAACGGAAGAACACACCATCTGGAAGTTTAGGGTAGAAGGAGGATATGTAAAAGCTCTGGTACCCGTTCCAATTCTACGGCTTATCATTTCTTTCTTTGTCGTGCAACGATATCTTTCTCACGTCGGGTCTTCGGTTTTGGTGGTCCTCTTATAGCGGGAATTAAACTCATGACTCCACCCATCATGGCAAGAATCGCTCCAAGAAAATGAGTCAGGCCCGGATAAAAACCAACTCCGAACACCATCCAGACTCCTGCAGCAATGACGGGAATTCCAAAGAAGAGGGACAGAAATCCACCAATCACACCGCTTCGGAATATGGAAACCACTGCTGCCACGATGATGACGATTCCACAAAGGAGCATGACCCCAATGGTGATTAGTAACATTTGTCCAATGAGCTCGTATAGCGGTCGGATATCTATTGGGACGGATGGAATTGCTGCCAGGAATGGTAATATGGTGAAATAGATGGCAATCTGGGATCCAAGAATCATAATAGCTCCAAATACTTGGAATAGTCCTCCAAGGTCAGCAAGACAGGGTTTTTCTTTATCATCGGGCATGTTTAGAATTCCTTCTATGCGTGCTAATAAAGCCTATCAAACCGTCAATCCTTAAAAATACGGATACTGGTTTCGATCATTCGTTAAGAGTTGAGGGATTGAAATCTGAACCGATTGTATACTAATTTATCATCCCCACTTCTTCCCGTGGGTGTTTTCCGAACCCTGCGGTTGCCATGAATAAATAACGAACCAGGGAGGGGGTAGATTAGGAATTAAAAATGAATCCCGAAGAATTGATGAAAAAATACCAACAGCTAACCGCCAAACCCTTGGATTCACCATCGATGAAAAATGAATCGGGTGAATCCGTTATGTCCCTCTTCCAGAGTTCTTCACTGCGGATTTTGTTGCTCCGGACCTCAGAGGAGCCTGAAACGGTGTCAGTTGAAGTCGAGGTCTGGTTGCCCGGAAATAATTCAGATAATGGCTCCTCCCAGTCCAATTCACCCTCAGCCGATTCGGAAAATGAGAAGCTTGGTGTAGTCCTAGGACAGATGATTGATCATCTTCAGTACTTATTACGTCTGCATCAATCCGGATTTATACTGGATGTCATCAAACATGATTGCCTTTGGACAGCTTCAAAGTCCTTTGTGAAACCACCCAGTCGAGAAGTCTTCGATTTACTCCTCCCTCCGTAAGCTTGAATTTTGAGTGCAGATATGATTTACTTTAAAAGTGGGAAGCTTCGAACACTTGCTGCTTTCGAGTAGAACTTTCTCTGAATCATTGATTCAGAGAATAAAGGCTGGCTTCTCCTACTCGTTTGGAGGTTCTCCCCTGCTGCGTGGTGTCTGCGATGGACCTAATTGACAAAGGCATTTTTTATGCTTTAGATGCCAATTGCCGCGTTTCCTATGAAGCCTTAGCCCGACACTTCGAAATTAGCGCTAACGCCATAAAAAAACGGGTCAACCGACTCCAAACTAGCGGAGTACTCAAACGGTTCACAGTCTGGCTAAGTCTTAGTATGATTGACGCAGAGATGCTCGTGGCTTTCATCCGGACGGATGGGAGTCAAGATGATGAGACCCTCATCAATTCAATTGGGAGCAATCCCATGATTCACCGTGCAGCCTATCTCTCCAATGGCAACCTTGTGGCCTTTGGTGAATATAATGGCGCTTCAGGACTCAGTGACCTCAGCCGATTCCTCCGAAACCAAGATGGGGTAACTGAGGTGGAAACCCACACCTTATTAACTGAAAAGGGTGGCAAGGTCAACTTCTCTCCCCTCCAATTGAAAGTGTTGCGTCAGCTCCGCGAAAATGCTCGTATGTCAATTGTCAACTTGGCCAAGCAAACCGGGTTAACCGCCCGGACAATCCGCCGAGTACTAGAACAGCTTGGGGGAAATAGTTCCACAACACGTGCCTTTGTTATTCGTGAAGATCTCCGACCCGAAGAACGTGCCTCAATCGAACCAGTTCATTTCCGTAGCTTTTGGAATTTGAATGCGGGTGGTAACATCTCCTATGCGGTGCGAATTCATTATGCAGAAAATCAGGTGAATCCTGGTGAGCTTGCTACATGGCTACGCGACAAATATCCCATTGCGCACTGGTATTCATATGCATCCGCCTCTGAACCTCTCCTGTTTAGCACATTTGTTGTCCCGAATGTAGGAAAGTTCGAAAAAATCTATCAGTCACTAAGACGTGGCCCAATGATTGAATCTGTTGAAACACTTGTTTTCTATCCCTTCCGGCATTTCAAAGGACTCCGTGAAATCCGGCTTGAAGAAATGCTCAATCAAGCAGACTCATAGTGCTCGTTCCATTCCAAGATTTTCAATATGATATGTTTTCGAGAATTTGTGAACCACACAGTTCGTTTTCTTGTTCGAGTCTTTCTTTAGAAGACCACTTTTCGAACTTGCCGGTTTCCACGACTATATACACTTGAATTATGAAGATGCTGTTAGCTGGTCCCCACAGGAAGGACGCGGATGATAAACAAGCGGTTCACTCCTCTGATTTGTTTACCATTACTGGTTCTTTTCTTAGTCATCGTCCCAGCAAACGCTACATATTCAGAAACCATGTGGGTTCCCGATTATTGGCCCACCGGTGGATGGCAAACCTCAACTCCCGAAGCCCAAGGTTTGGATCAAACCTACCTTACCGCCATGGACGAATATATCGATGAGGTCGATTGGGGCTTTGCCACGGTTTCATCTGTTGTCATTAAGAACGGCTACATCGTTCATGAAACTTACTATGGATCTTATGATGAAACACACCGAAGGAACATCTTTTCCTGCACGAAAAGCTTCGTCTCCACTCTCGTTGGCATTGCTCTGGCAGAAGGACACATCAACAGTCTTGATGATCACGTCATGGATTTCTTCAGCGACCGCACGATCGCTAACATGGATTCACGTAAAGAGGCAATTACGATTGAACACCTTCTGACAATGACTGATGGCTTCGACTGGCCCGAACACCCTTATGGTTCAGGTAGTCCATTCAATCAAATGACCAGCAGCCTCGACTGGGTACAATTTGTCCTTGACCGACCCATGGCCCATGATCCCGGGGAAGAGTGGAATTACAACTCTGGCTCCTCCCATCTCCTCTCCACCATAGTCAACATCACAACAGGGCAGTATGCCCACGAATATGCCGAAGACAAGCTCTTCGGTCCCCTCGGAATCACCCATTATGATTGGGGTAAAGACCCCGATGATAACGCATTTGGTGGTGCAAGCCTCCGGCTAACCCCCCGTGATATGGCAAAACTCGGATTTCTGTTCCTCAATGATGGAACTTGGGATGGAGCACAGATTGTTCCCGCAGAATGGGTTGAAACAGCAACATCCAGCATGGAATTGCTAAACACTGAACGGGGTTATGGCTATCAATGGTGGACCCATCCAACCTTCTCAGGTTATTCAGCTCGTGGTTATCTGGGTCAATTCATCTATGTCTTCCCCGAATTGGACCTAGTCACGGTCTTCACCGCCTCAACCAACTATATCCAAGACGAATTTCTCATCGAAGAATACGTTCTCCCCGCCGCAGGCTTCGTCGTTGGTGGCGGCTTACCTCTGAATGGAGAAATGATTACAGCCGCAATCATTGGGGCATTCGCAATCATTGTAACCGTTACAGTTGTCAGCGCCTATCTCCTCCATCGGCGCAGACAGATCCCCTCCACATAATGCTGACTCCTCCAACGGCTCCCACAGGACATCCGAATTCCGGCTTTCCGAAATCCGTTGTCCACCAGCAGTAGGCCCCCAAGCATTGGAAAACATTGGAAAATTTGGACCGAATGGCTCCAATCCCCTCCAACCTCTTGGTCCAAATCGGGTGTCCCGGGAGCCGTACTACTTCCCTTTTCCACATTTCACGGGTTGCTACTCGACAATCTCTTTTATGGAAAGAAGGGTCGAAACCAAGGTGTATAACCGACGATTAAGGCTACAACGAAGATGATGATGATCAAAATTGCACAGCAACCAATCAGTCTTCGCCGCGTTGATGGATCCTCATCCGCGAATTCGACTGAATCAGTTTCTGACTCCTCAATGGGCATTCTCATAAACCTCGGATTTCAAGGTTCTAAAAACGATTAAGTCTTTTCAATTGAATACATTTCCTCAATACCAATCCCTTACAACCAAAACCCCAAAAAGAGATTACAAAACCTTACATGTTGAGCGTGCATGTTTGACTATGACGAATTAGCCCAGGAGTATGGCCAACACCGCCGCGTTCACCCGGAAGTCCTAAAGACACTTCTGACCACCAGCCAAGTCCACCATAAATCAAAGATCTTAGAGGTTGGGTGCGGAACCGGCAATTACATCACCGCTGTATTCGAAGCCACAGGCGCCACTTCATGGGGAATTGATCCCTCCCTTGAGATGCTAACAGAGGCACAACAACAATCCCCCAAAATCACCTTTGAACAAGGACATGCAGAATCTCTCCAATTTGAAGATAACTTCTTCGACTTAGTCTTTTCCGTGGATGTGATCCACCACCTCGAGCAAATTCCTCCATATTTTTCGGAAATCTTTCGCATCCTCAAACCTGGAGGACTCATTTGCACCGTAACCGACTCCGACGACATCATTCGCAACCGTCGCCCTCTTGCATTCTACTTTCCGGAAACCATATCCGTTGACCTCCAACGATACCCATCAATCCTCCTTCTACGAAAACGCATGGAAGATACTGGATTCCGAAACATCCAACAAATCCGCGTCGAGTTTCCCCATGAAATTACCGATATCCAAGCCTACAAAGACAAAGCCTATTCCTGCCTCCATCTCATATCCACTGACGCTTTCCAAATAGGCCTCGTTCGAATGGAAACTGATCTAGCCCAAGGGGCAATCCCGGGAAATAGTCGTTATCTATTGCTTTTTGGGAAAAAGCCAGAACGTGTCGTGTTCCTATGAACAATCTACCTCGTACCCCTTTCCGAACCAGGTTTTTCGGAAAAGGACAGTTCTCTATGGATTTTTGAGTAATTTCATAACCAAATATAGTCTCTAACTTTATACCTTCCAACTCCTTGAAACATCTTGGATGGATGACAATGAAAAGAATGCAGCCTTTGATCGTTGTGCTCCTTTCTCTTCTGCTGATTCCGTTATTTCTTCTTCCAAATAATCAAGTCGTCTCAGCACAATCACGTGAACCTGATTATTGGCCAACAGATGATTGGGTGACGGCATCTCCGGAAGCGCATGGCCTAAATCCAGTGATGTTCCAACAGATGGAACAATACATCGAGAGTCAGCCCTGGGGCTTCGTCCTTCGATCTATTCTTGTTATCAAGAACGGATACCTCGTTTATGAAAATTATATGGGTGTTCCCGATCGTGAAACTCAGCGAAGTAATATCTATTCATGCACTAAAAGCGTGTCCTCCGCGCTCATTGGGATTGCCATCGACCAGGGCTATCTGAGCCTCAACGATCGACTCGTGGACATCTTTTCTCATCTCACCATTCAAAACATGGATAGTCGAAAAGCCGCGATTACCGTTGAAGACCTGCTCACAATGACCTCAGGGCTCCCTTGGGATGAATCAACATATCCGTATGGTAATCCGAACAATGACTGGAACAGGATGACAACCAGTCCCAATTGGGTTGAATTTGTCATTAACCGACCCATGCAGTATTCACCTGGCTCCTATTGGGTTTACAACACCGGTGGGTCCCACCTTCTCTCCGCGATAATCAACCAGACAACCGGCGTATCCACACAAGAGTTTGCAGAAACCAATTTGTTTGCGCCTCTTGGTATCACCAACTATTACTGGTCACGTGACCCCCAAGGCAACGTGAACGGGGGATCCTCTCTACAACTACGACCACGTGATATGGCTAAATTTGGTTTTCTTTACCTCAATAATGGAACTTGGGATGGTCAGCAAATCCTGCCCACGTCATGGGTGACCGCTTCCTCAGCAACTCATGCCACAGTTGATAGTCAAACCCAGTATGGATATCAATGGTGGGTCCATCCGACAATCGATGCCTATGCGGCCCATGGCTATCTCAATCAACATATCTTTGTGATTCCAAGCCAGGATATGATTGTTGTATTCACTGCCAGGAGTTCTGGTATGAATCCCATGCATCTCATCGAAGACTTCATTCTTCCTGCAGCAAGTGCACCGGGTGATTTACTTCCTCTGGCGATTGGCGTCGGTGCAGTCATCATTACGGCGATTGTTGCTGTTGGTTGCATTGTTCTAATTCGACGAAGATATCCCTAGAAAATGTACTCGGTTCATTAATCCATCTGGTTTTTAGCCTACGCCGACAAATAATGCTATTCACGGTGTATTGTTATGAGTGAAGATACCCTACAAAAAGAAATTGCGTGTCCAAAAGGTGGAAACCCCCGGGCAATCAAAGCCGTAATCCGCATAGAAAAACTCCCTTTCATGGAACGTACAATGAGTGAAAAAATCGAACAAGAACACCGAAAACTAGCTGAAACTGATCCGGATGAATTCCAACGAGAAATCCATCGTCAACTAGCCGATGCCCAAGCGAAAATGCGGAACGAAGGATTGGTGAAACTCAAACTCACATGCCCAGATCATCCAGGTGATGGCGAATATCGCTTCTTCTTTGAAGATTTACCCAATTATGCACCGGTCATCAAAGAAAACGTTCTCCGCTGTCTGAAATGTGGCGTACCCGTGTCCCTGGAAAGCACCAAAACTTCAGGAAAAAACAAAGTGCTTAACATTAAATGTCCAAACCATGGCACTGGACAACGAAAAATCTCATCCTCTATCCACGACATCATCATGCAAGCTGAAACGACTACAACAACACCCGCACCTTCGCAGAAACCAGAGACTCAACCCACACCTGTAAAACCAACCCCACAAGCTGACGGTGATGTGACAATCAGTTTCTGCTGGAATTGCGGGGCAAAAACCATTGATGCCACCTCCCAATACTGTCACAAATGTGGAGTCCCCTTAATCCCTCCCTAGCCCGCCACGCCAAAAAACCTCCACAAAGTCCATTAAATTCTTGACGCCCTTTGCACCAATAAATTAACACCCACTGAATTCTGGATTAACCTCAAAGACCGACTCATCCACATTCACTACTTTGCAGTCCATAATGGCAAGGACGAACACCTCGGCTATCTGGAAGTCACCGAAGACATCATGGATATCCGCGCGCTTGAAAGTGAGAAACGACTCCTCGACTAGCCCTGAAACCTCTTTCCAACCCTGTTTCGTGGAGTATATCAAGCCCACTAAGAATACCCTTCCACCAGAGAGGTGGAACCCGTGCTCCTCGAACTCACCATCGGCATACTCTTACTCATCATCCTCGGACTCATCCTCTACAACATCTACCAAAAACGCATGATCAACATCCGCGTCCAACAACAAGTCCTACAAGAAAAAGACCGCATCCGCAAAGACGCCCTATCAAGAAGCCGAGCCGTTCTGAAAGGCAAAATCGGTGAACAAATGGCACCCCTACTCGAAGCGTTTCCTTTCCAGCCCGCGGACGCCCGGTTTATTGGTGCACCCATCGACTACATCGTTTTTGATGGCTACAGCAAGAATAACCCCACAGAAATTGTACTCATCGACATCAAAACAGGCAACGCTCAACTTAGCACAATCGAAAGACGCATCGCTAAACTCGTTCACGAGAAACGTGTCAGATGGATGACGATTCGCATCTAACATTCCTATGCATCTGCAATACCATTAGCCACAATTGTGAAAAGCGCCTCTCCCTCTGGCAAATAAGGCGAATCAATGAGGGTAGCAATACGACGCTCACCCTTGCTCTTCCGGAGATAAATCCGCGTCTGAGCTGCGTGAGCCACGATATGGCCCCCCGTGGGTCTATCCGGCGCTCCGAAGAAGACGTCGGGTTGGGAGTGGACTTGGTTTGAGGTGACGACGGCGATGTTGCTGATTTCGGCGACGCGGAGGAGGTCGTGGAGGTGTTTGTTGAGTTTTTGTTGGCGTTCGGCGAGCATGCCGCGTCCGAGGTATTCGGCGCGGAAGTGGCCGATGAGGGAGTCGACGACGAGGAGGCGGACTTTTTCGAATTGGGGGTTGTCTTGGATTTGTTGGACGAGGAGCATTTGGTGGTCGCTGTTATAGGCGCGGCCGACGATGATGTTTTTGAGGGCTTGGTTGGGGGGGATGTTTTTGGCTTGGGCCATGTTGATGATGCGTTCGGGGCGGAAGGTGCCTTCGCTGTCGATATAGGCGGCTTTGGCGTCGCATCCGCCTTGTTCTGCGGGGAGTTGGACGTTGACGGCGAGTTGGTGACAAATCTGGGTTTTACCGGAGCGGAATGCGCCGGCGAATTCGGTCATGCTACCGGTTTCTAAACCACCGCCGAGGAGGGCGTCGAGTTCCCGGCTGTTGGTGGTGATGCGTTCGATAGTTTGACGTTTCTTCCAGAGTTGGTCGGCAGTTTCGAGGCCGATACTAGCAAGGCGTTGGGCTGATTCGATGATCTTTTGGGCGGTGTTGGCACCGATGCCAGCGAGGCTGGTGAGTTCTTTAACGGAGGCGGCGGCGATTCCTTCGATGGTGCGGAAGCCGCATTCTTCGAGTTTTTGGGCGACGGTAGGTCCGACGCCATCGACTTTTTCAAGTTCTGAGGGCATGGTTCTTCCTTCCGAAGGGTCATGCGTGTACGCGTGAGTGACATATTAGGTGGGGAGACCTCGCCGAAAGTATTCGGGGTGTAGCAAGAAGAGGTCCCGCCGTGCGTTGTGTGTGTGTGCGGTGTCCCCTATTATAGCTACTGGTTTTCTAACGAGACCCAGCCCTAATGTTTCTCCTGCCCAGTTCCGTAAACCGACTTTATAATCATTAGACACCCCTCTGTGAAAGTGAAAAACTAAGCTTGTCCCTAGTCCTCAGTAATAGATGCCAGTCCCAGGGCTTTCAATGAAGCCTGCGTGGGGTGTCCCTCAGAATTGCATCCACGCCGTTTATACAGTTCGGTGAGTGAGTCTTCAAAGTCTTGGTGGCTTGTAAAGGCGGTATATCCTTTGGTTGGCCCATCGGGAATCGGTTCGTTCAGGAACCGGTGAGGGAGCTTATCGTACTGGCGAGGTGTTTCCTCGTATTCGCGGATGTTAAACATGCGAGCAAGCGTCCAGATGCGATCTGCCACCTCTGTTACCGAATCGACCGAGTAGTGCAGTCCAGTGGCTACATGTAAGATTTCTGCACAGTCTTTCACATTTAACCGAGGTGAAATTGAGTGCGTGAAAAGACAGATGATCAGCGAGTCTTTGAGGATTTTCAGGTTCTGCTGCTCGACGAGTGATTTTAAAACTGGAATGGCACTCGATTCGGGTGGCTTTGTAGTTGAAGGCCAACCTCGTAAATGACTGGCCCCCGCTGCAGCCGTCGCATAACTCAGTCCGAGACCAAGTTTTCCTCGTGGGTCCCAGGCAGGGAATTCAAGGCCCTTCGTGTGGACAGCTAGTTTTATCGCTTCCTCTCCAAGTTCTTGGGACAGTTGATGAACACCCTTCGCAAGCTGTTCGCCGGCACCTTCACAGTTCGCAATTTTTGGTAGCAGTTCAATTACCTTGTCTGCGTCACCGAATTCAATTCCCGCTGATTGGAGGTCCTTGGGGAGCAGCTTACGAGTCGTAAGTTCCATGAAGAACCCGATGACGTTTCCTGTACTTATTGTATCTAATCCTAAATTGTTGCAAAGATGATTACACTGAACGATGGCGTTGATGTCGCTGATTCCTAAATCTCCTCCCATCATACCGAGAGTTTCGTATTCAGGTATGGCAAGCTTCCCTGTTCGGTCCTTCGGTGCCCAAGGGAATTTAGGTTGTTTAAAAGTCCAAGCACAGCTAATCACGCATCCTTCACACGGTGTTCGGCTTTTGTCTTTCCTGAACTGGGTCTCAATTGCTTCGTCATCAATCTGGTTGTGTTTATCAAAAAAAGTGGTTTGAAAATTCCGGGTTGGAAACATCCCGATGCTATTCGCATAATCCACCAGCCATGGTGTTCCGTGGTAATGGAGGGAATGCCCTTTCTCCTTGGCTTTACGGGCTCGTTGAGCCAACTGTACCACTAAATCCCGTTCCTGATCAGCATCCGGAGTTGGAATCAGGTGTTTTGGACCCCGGATGGCGATTGCTTTCAGGTTCTTGGCACCAAACACCGTCCCTAATCCACCTCGACCGAAATTCCGGAAATAGTTGTGAGTTAAACAGGCATATCGAACCAGGTGCTCTCCAGCTGGACCCGTAGATATGACTTGGGTTTTTGGATCGGTTTTGCGGAGGGCTAGTTCGGTCTCATGTGTTGATTTGCCCCATAGGGTTGAAGCGCTCTTAATTGCTAATTCGCTTTCACTGATGTGGATCCAGACGGGCTTCTCTGCTTGTCCTTGTACGACCAGCAAATCGTATCCTGCTCGTTTGAGCTCAGGACCAAGATATCCTCCCATTCCGCTGTCTATATAGAGTTGTGTTAACGGGCTTTTTGATATGGCCGTGCAGCGTCCCGTGATTGGAATTCGTGTTCCTTGGGTGGGTCCCGTCGCAAGATAGAACCGATTTTCAGCTCCAAGAGGATTAGTTCGGACTGGAACCTCCTTGTATAGATAATAGGTACCGAGTCCTTTCCCACCAATAAACCGATGGAGCACTTTTTCGGGAATCTGTTCTTCACGAATCTGCTGAGAACTCAAATCCACCCGCAGAAGTTTACCCGTCCAACCAAAAATTACAACCACGCTCCGGTACCAGCGTCATACAATCAAGAACAATAAAACCTTACTGCATCCCGTTATCGAACCCTTTTTTCTTTCCATAAGAAACTCTTTCAAGAGTAGCAATAGAAACATTCAGGTATTTCCTTAGTATAAAAACAACTTGACACTTTGAAACAGAATTGGTGTCCTTTTTGACTGATTCCGTCGTCATGAGATTATATTCTACGACGATGAGGACACATTTCGCCTTCCAAGTACCGGAATAACAAGGGATTTAAGGAATAAGCTTCACCTTTGACCAGTATCGTAGCACTAGCTACGATTCGGAAAAACGCCAAGAGGTTTGAAACTAAATTGGAGCGAAAACGCATTTTCCAATTACTTGCAGTTCTCCTCTTTGTAGGCATGATGCCTATCTGGTTCTATCCTGCTGGTCAGCTTCCCTCTGTTGCTGCTCAGGCATGGGACCCAACTGGTCCATACGCTGACAGAGTCATCTTCCATGTTATTACTGGCCAAGATGTCCAAGTCGCTGCTCTTATTCAAGGCGACATTGACAACCTTGCTGATAACGTAGAAGCTGCCTACATTGAAGAATTGCAAGCTAATCCAAACATTGAAGTAACCCAAACTGAACGACTCGGTTTCGGTTTCATGGCCATCAACTGTATGCGCTATCCTTACTCGATTCCTGCGTTCCGACGTGCAATGGCTTATGCAGCTGACAAGCACGAAGTCGCCACCATCATGTGGGGTGGCCTTGGCTTCGCCCTTGACACCTGTGTACCCGCGTCTGTTGGTGTGTGGCACAATAACGCCACTTCTCCCAGTTACAAGGAGCCCAACGTTGCGCTAGCACAAGCAGAATTAACTGCTGCAGGATTCTATGATGCCAACGGTGACGGATACTTCGACGATCCGAACGGTGAACCTTTCACCTTCCGTCCGATGTATTCCATCGAAGCTCCCCAATGGGGTGCAGCCATGACCTCCCAGCAAGTTTACTGGGATCAGGCTGGTATCAGTGTAGAACCGATGCCGATCTCCTTCAACACCCTACTGGACATCGTTTATACGATTCCACGTAACTACGACGGTGCTAACTTCGCCTACGGTCTTAGCCCCAACCCACTTATCCTTGAGAACTGGATGTCCCAATACATCGCAGATCCTGAAGGTAACATGTTGAACTGGGCTAACGACACCTACGACTACTGGGTAGATATCATGCTCACCTCCTCAGACTATGATGAGGTCCTTGACGCATCATATGCTGCTCAGCAAGTTTTCGTCGAGAACGTACCCATGCTTGTCTGGTACAGCAACTGGGAAGTCAACGCCTACCGCTCTGACAAGTGGGAGGACTTTATCATTATTCCTGGTTGGGGTATTGCAGGCATGAACCGCTGGGTTCCCCAGACTGTCAAACTTAGAGAAGGACAGCCTGAACGTGACCCAAGCACAGGTACTGGTGGTACATTCAACACTCTGATTGGCTCCGCCATGGACTCACAGAACCCGTTGACCTCCACCAGCGTTTATGGCAACTACCCACTCTCTCAAGTCTACTCCAGCCTTGCTGGTCTCAATGATCCGAACCACGAACCGTCAATGGACAGTAACGGACTCGCCTATCACTGGGAGATCACCGAACTAACTGACGGTCTACAATTCGACTTTACGCTGTGGGGCGCAGACGATGATCACCCAGCTGCCTATTGGCACGACATGGGTGGTAGTTACGATGGTCGTGTGACGGCACATGATGTTGCCTTCAGCTACAACTACATCGTCAACTATTCCATTCCAACATACGTCACTGCGATTCCCTACTTCAACTCCTGTGTTGCCGTAGATGACTTCCACGTTCGGATGACCACCAATGGTAAGAGCTACTGGGCCTTTGATCAGCTACGTGGTTGGGATACTATTCCAGAGCACATCTGGTCTGGTATCGTCAGCCCTGTAACCTTCTCAAACCCTGAGCCCATTGGTAGTGGTCCATTCAAGTGGTACCGACGAATTGAAGGCGAATACGTCGAGTTGGAATTCTGGGAAAACTATCATCGTGGTGTGGAAGGTCACGCCGCTGGTGAAACAGCACCAGTCAGCTATCTCCCAATCTACATTGCTGTAGGTGTGCTAGTAATTGTCGTGGTCCTCCTCGGCAGCTTCTGGTATCTACGCAAGAAGTAGACGTTCAGTTCGACTTAACCCTCTCAAAGGTGCCGTCAAGGCACCCACCCTTTTCTTTTTTTTATTCTTGATGACTAGGGATTAGCTTATTTTTCACGAAATTCACAAAAATCTCAAAGCTTGCCACTTTCGGCAGGATTATAACGCCTTCAGAATATGAAGCCCCCATGGACAACGGAGAAACTCCTTCTACACCAATCCCCACATCAGAAGATGAAGATAGGCAAGTGCACCTCACCTGGCGGATGCGAATAACCTACTTGTATGGCCCAATTCTCGCCATGATTTTCTCTCTCTTCATCACTTACATGGTCGTTCTTTCGAATCCCTTTCTTGATTTTGGAATTTTTCCTCCCATCACCGATCCCTATGAAACCCTTATCATTCTTCTTGTAATTGGGGTGGTTGGTGGAGTGGCTACGTTTGCAACCTTCATGGTCTTTCAACGTGGGAGTGAAACCCTGCATCGAGTCATCATTGCAGCTTTTGTATCTCCGCTTTTCTTCATTCTCACCGTTTTCCTAGGACAAGCAATTTTCCTCGTGTTACTCTTTCAAGGGCTAACAAACTTCCACCTATCCATGATCGCCTTCGCATCCATCATGTTTTCCGCCTTCTCCCTGGTATTCATTTTCACCGATGCCCTAGGTGTAACAGGCCGCAACGTCTTGTTCACCTTATACGGAATCGTCCTCGGAGTCTTCATCGCGACGAACTTTTCTTGGGTCATATCGATGACGCTCTTAATCATCCTCGCTGTACAGGACATGATATTTGCGATGAAACTGGGACCATCTATTGTTGATGCTGATCCCCAACGACATGCCCGCTCCGCTTTTACCTTCGTTATGGGTCCATTGATTATCGGAGTGGGAGACCTCATTGTCTATGCTGCCTTGGTTGCCTATGCTCTTCGTTACGTTGGCTGGACCTTCGCTGGGTTGACCTTCATTGCGGTCCTCATTGGGTGTCTCATCAATACCCAGATTGTCGCACGTTATCCCAATCAGGTTATTCCTGGATTACCCATCCCCCTAAT
>JAEOSV010000204.1 GCA_016840185.1 Candidatus Hermodarchaeota archaeon
AACCTTTGCGGCGTTATCAGCTAGTTCATATCGTCCAATTACTTCAGCCACGCGATTGATTCCTTGGAGTATATGCACTTGGTTGTCAAGAAATCCGAAGATATCTCCAGGATATATGAAAAGCTCATATTCTTCGAGAAATGTTGAATTGATTTGTGATGGTGTTAGTCCCCGGTAACGTAATTCTAGAACCGCTTTAGATACGTTCCAAATCCCACAATCACAAAAAGGATTCTCATTACAACGGCAATTGAAGAAATCGACAGTCCATTTACTGAACGTTCTTAACACCCATCTTGGTAATCGTTTTACTCGTCTACTTCGCTTTGCGCTCATTAAATCTAATACAGCACCTGCAAATAATCTAGTAGCGAATCGGGTTCGAAGAGACCGTTCAATTTCACTTTGCAATCTGGGTGATAAATAGGCATTTCTCAATGGTTCAAGCTTAACAGACAAGTTATCAGCGCTATCGTATCGGTAATCCTGGATTGCTGCCACATTAGAAGCGGAGAAATATGAAATTGCGGCAGCCCGACCTAACTCAGTGGGGATAATCTCCTGTCCATTTTGGGCAGCAAGTTTATGGCGCTTTAAGAACTGAAACCCCTCAACGAAAGTCACCGTACGTGAAAGTAAACGTTGGTAGGCATTTTCAAGGCGCTTTCGAGATATTGCATCAAAACAAGAAAGAGTTGCCAGGAGCTGATCTACGGATTGCTCGAAGGTAGCCTCTGGATGTACATTCTCAATGGGGTTATTCAGTAAATCTAAAGCGACCTCTTCTTCGGTTTTCCGTTCGTCTCCGAAATATCTTCGTCCAATTTCTGCTAGTAAAACAGCTTTACCCACATCATGTTTTCCAAGACGTCCTGCACGACCAAGCATCTGCGTAAACTCACCAACACTCAACGTCTTGGTACCCATCATCAAACTTTGGAAAATAACTGTACTCGCAGGAAAATCTACGCCTGCAGCTAACGCGGCGGTTGTAACCACCACAGCAATTTTTCCCGAAGAAAAGGCCTCTTCGACTTGATGTCGTTGTGGATAGGTCATCCCAGCATGATAGGCCCTCGCCGGAATTCGCTGTTTCGTCAGTTCTGATGCAATCGAATTCGTGCTTCGCCGAGAATTGGTGAAAACAATTGTTTGCCCCTTGAAACCGAAGGAGCTCTTTTGTCTGTAATCTGATTTGCTGAGATCAGCAATAATTCGCATTTTATCCGATTCGGTGAGAACCATAATCAGATGGCGTTGTAAAGGCACAGGTCTACCACGAAGAATAACTGGAGTCAAACCAAGCTCCCGGGCTAGTTCTTTCGGGTTTCCAACAGTTGCTGAAAGGGCAACCATCTGGGCCTTGGGAAAAAGGGTTCTTAATCGAGTGATTAACCCGTCCAATTCTGGTCCCCGGTCATCATCGGCAACCATTTGGATTTCATCTATAACAACAACTCCAACTTCACCGAATTTTTCGGCTTTTCCTGACCGGAGTAAATAATCAAACCCTTCATAGCTAGCAACAATGATGTTTGCGTCAGTAACTTCGTCGTCAATAATGACAAGCGCTTCTTCTCCGACATCAATACCACTCATACCCACTCGAATCGCAACGCGTAAACCGAGAGGCTCAAATTTCTCACGGTATTCATGATATTTTTGATTTGCCAACGCAACTAATGGCGATAGATAGATGTAGACTTTCCCTTGCATTGCCGCGTTTAACCCAGTAAGCTCACCAACAAGGGATTTTCCACTGGTTGTGTCTGATACAGCTAGAATCGATTGTCCTTCTAAGAGACCAGCACCCACGGCTTTTGTTTGAATGGGAAGAAGATAATCAATCCCAGATTTTTCAAAAACCTGAACCAGCTCCTCTGGAATAGGAAGAGTCGAGAGAGGAATTTTCTCATCAGGCTCTTTCACTGCATGAACCTGATCATATAACGTCATCGCAGGATTTTGGCTTGGGCGAAATCGTGAAGAAAGAAACGATGCGACTTTTTCAACCGATTTCAATCGTTGTAACATCGTTTCTAAACTACCATAGGCTTTCTTCGAAACGTCAACGTCCATTGATTGAAGCCGAGTCGTTAATTCTCTTGAAGCACACTTGTAACAGACTGGCTGCCCTCCGAGCCTGTATACTTGTTGCTTACGTAGCATGG
>JAEOSV010000205.1 GCA_016840185.1 Candidatus Hermodarchaeota archaeon
ATCACCTACCGCACTCAATCACCGATATGAAATAGATTCATCACATATTGAGCTGTATCAGGATAAGGCCCAGACAAAGAACGGTTTTGAAAAATATTTGGAGACGTACATCCGAGACCGCCCTAATCATGCGGCCTTTTTAGAAAAAACGGGATTACCTCCTGTTTGGAGGAGTTCAGAAAGTAAGGGGGAAAAGAATTGACAAAAGCAGCAAAAGATCACTCGTTTGAGGAATTAATCCTAGTTACGCTTGCCCGTCAGCTACGGGATGGTGAACGAGTGTTTACTGGTGTAGCGAGTCCTGTACAAATGTTGGCAACATTACTCGCACAAGCAACACATGCACCAAACTTGTTGTATTTTACCATTCTTGGCACCATTAACCCAAAACCGGTT
The DNA here is from genome assembly GCA_016840185.1 of Candidatus Hermodarchaeota archaeon. Next base: position 397 of record JAEOSV010000205.1, read on the forward strand.
ACTATGCCTTTTTCCACAGGAAATCCCCATCTTTTTGATAGGTGTGATAACGCGATAACCTTTCCCGAGATATTTGATTTAGCCAACAATGGACAAATGGATGTGGCGTTCCTTGGAGGAGTCCAAATCGATCAATTTGGTAATATGAATATGAGTGTTATCGGTAAGAATCCCGAACGGCCCAAAGTGCGATTGCCAGGAGGAGCAGGAGGTCCCCTGATGATTCGTAGCTTTCGTCGAATTGTCTCCTGGCGATCTAATCATAGCCAACGCAGTTTGGTGAAGCAAGTACCGTTCGTTACTAGCCCGGGATGGATTCCAGCAGCAAAGGGGCACCGTCATGGAGGACCTGATGTCATTGTTACAGACCTATGTGTCTTCCAATTTAGTAGGAATAACAACAGCGTTCATCTCAAATCACTCCATCCAGGTATCGAACTCAGTTATGTGCAGGATCAAACTGGCTTCTCATTCAAAGTTCCTGACAGGCTTGAGGAAACCGCTCCACCTTCTGAAAGAGAGATTGAAGTGCTGACGTCACAGATTGATCCCAATGAAATCCGAAAATCCTTACTCAGACCCCCTCAATAGTGGTAGCGAAAGCCCGAGGACACAAATGTTTATAAGTTGTTTTTCCACTGTCGCGAAGCGAGCGCGGAAAATGCATCGTGGTTCATGGTGAGAATAGTGTTAACTGATAAGCAATTCAATTATCTTCAGCGCCTTATTGAGCGTCGTGGATATGTAATCACCCAACGAGTCGAAGGTGAAAAAGAAGGCCTTATTGATGTTCATGCCAAAACCACCAAGAAGAAATCTAAAGATACCCTCTTAGTCCGAGTGATTCTAGATACTCCGACGGTGGGTGTTGAAATTCTGCGGAACACCATTAAAGAACGAGATAAAGGCGAGTTTACCCACGGCATCATCATTGGCGGTGAACGGTACACGTATGCAGCTCGACGGGAAGCCAAAGAAATGGACGTCGAACTCCTACACCATCGATTTCTTTCAATTGATCTCTTTCTCCACGATTTAGTTCCCGAACATGACATCATCACTGACAAGGAAATCGAAAAACTCGAGAAGGAATACGGGATTACCCGCGAGCAATTACCTAAAATTAAAGCAGGAGATCCTGCAGCGAAAGCGATTGGTGCCCGACCCGGTGATGTTCTTCGGATTGTCCGTGAATCGGAAACATCCGGAGTTCATGAGATGTTTCGATACTGTGTCGCCTAGCCACGAAACTTCTTGGATTCTTTGAGGAAGTTGTTAAGCTCTTTTTCAGTTGGAAGAGCAGTCATTGCACCCATCTTTGTAATAACAAGGGATGCTACCGCTGTTCCTTGTTGAACAGCTTCTTCAAGTGATAACCCGCTGACAAGACCGACAATAAGTCCAGCATCAAATCCGTCTCCTGCGCCTGTAGTATCAACTACTTCTACATCAAAGGATGATTGAGAAAACTGCTGATACTTGCCCATCTTGAGCTTCTTTGAGATCAGACTTCCCTTGGGACCTTGTTTCACACAAATAACTGAAGGACCCAATTCATGAGCGCGCTTTATGGCGTCTTCTAGATTATCTGTCCCCATAAGCACAGTAAGCTCTTCTTGTGAGGGAAGGAACAGATCAGTATACGCTAATATCGATTGAACGACTGACTGAGTTTCAATCAAACCACCAGACCAAAGATCAAGTCGTAAGTTGGGATCAAAACTCACATTGGCCTGATTGTTTTTTGCAATTCTTGCTGCTTGTAAGGTAGTTTGACGACTGGGTTCTCGGATTAAGCTTACGCCACCTAGATGTAGAAATTGGATATGATTCAACCAGTTCAGTGGGAGCTCTGATTCAGTCAGGAGTGTATCAGCACAAGATTCTCGGTAAAAGAGGAAATCACGATCTCCCGAATCGGTTCGGCTTACAAAGGCTAAAGCCGTGGGAGCTTCTTGCGTTCGAGTGATGCCCCGGGTATCCACACGGTTTTGGTTTAGTGTAGACATCAGAAAGTCACCAAAGGTGTCAGCACCGACCTTTCCAATGAAACCACAGGTTACACCTAATCGAGCAATGCCCACAGCAACGTTGGCGGGAGCTCCACCGGGATATTTGCGAAAAGAGCGAATTGCGTCAAGACTTCCCGTTTCTTCGGCTATGAAATCAATTAGTGCTTCACCTAAGCAAGCAACGGTGGGCAAGTGTGATTCATAGTCGGAAGTAGTCATTATGAGACTATTTCTTTCTCTAGGCATTTAAAATGTGAATGTTGAGTTATCAGTACCCACGTGGATGTCTCCACTAAAGTATCGAGCGGCACCAGCAAAAAGGCCATGGGCATCGCGCGCACGGGCCCTACTCGTATGGATTAACACTAAAGTCTGAACTCCCGCTTTGGCCGCATCCATTCCTGCACCCTCAGGACTAGAGTGTCCTTTCGCCGAAGCGAAGGTATGTGAGGCTGTGGGGAAGGTTGTATCATGAAATAATGCACGGGCTCCTTTTGCTAGAGCTAAGAGGGGTTTACAATTTGGGGCTGTATCAGGCACGATGACAACTTTGGTATCGCCTTGAATGATTCCATACCCCGCAGTCATCGTCGTGTGACAGGCAGCAGCCGCCCACATCTCAGTATTAGATTTGGTCAATGAAATCAAATATGCGGGATTCCCTGGCGTGAAGGTTTCAAAGTTGACAAAATCGGGGACGCCTCGAGGATTATAGAAGCGGATAAACCCGGTAATATGATAATAGGAGTTAACCGGGCAAAAAATTGTTAATGGTTTTTTGCGTTTGTTTCGTTTCATTCGGCGTAAGATCGCACCGAGGAACATGACGTGGTCTGGGTGGCGGTGAGTGATGAAGATGTGGTTTACGCTGAGTACATCTTTTCGTCGACCGAGGAGGCGTCGGGTACCTGCGTCGATGAGAATTCGGTCACCTTTACCGAGATCAATAAAGAAGCTAGACCAGCTCCCTTTGATGGTAGGAATGAATGATGAACTTCCCAGAACTTCAACGCGCATTTAGAATATTCACTTCCTCGAAGTCTAGCTCTAAGTTGGAGGAGGGGGGTTTCTTATTCTAAAAGTTTAAGGAGTTACAGTTTTGCTGCTCTCGGATGTCTCATCTTTATCTTGATCGACTTCCTCTGGGAGAGGTGCAGGTTTTGAGGTTTCGATTCGGGCCACCGTGTAGAGTATTATCGCATGGAGCCATTGAAGCCCCGCGGTGGCCTCGCTTTCAACTTGGAAATGTAACGGTGATGGTTTTTCTTTGAAACGAAGACGAGCGATCGACCTAGTTGGGGTTCGTAGAATAACGACTTCTGGGTTTAATGGTGAGAATCGGGCAATGGTCTTTCGTTCTTGATTTCGAAGAAGAACGACGGAGGCGTTTGGTGTTGCCCGAATTGATAGCTGCTCTTCGGTACCGTTAACCAGCGAATATCGAGTTACATCTTCAATCGTGAGTGTTTTAATTTTCAATAGGTTGCGGATTGTTGGTTTCGGGGATTTGAGTCTATATCGAATTGGTTGGGTTGGAAGTCTTGTAATTTCGTAAAGGAGATGTCCTTTACCCTCTCTCACCTCTAACTTCCATCCGTGAGGGTGAAGAGAGGGCTTCAGAACATAATGCTGAGAACGTTGTGAGTCCTGGGAAGACTTGGTAGTCTTCACAGGTTCGCCGGAACGTGACATATGAGCAACCACAGAAGTTCAACTAGGGTAAAGGCGGAGTGATGGTTTCACCACGGGGATATTCCACTTGAAATGAGTAGATGATTTTGGCTTCACCTTCTTTGGGGACCTCAATTTCCCAGGTAAGGATTCCCAGTTCATCTTTCTTTGGTTGTGGTGAAAACTTCCGATCTTCTATCTTGATGATTTCGGAATCACTGTGAGGAATCCTATCCATGATTTTTACTGCACTTACTTTATTCCGATAGTTCTCAATCGTTAATTCGTATTCATAATCTCGGGCAACGTTACCTTTTAGCAAACCTTTCTTCTCAGTGGATTTCCCAACCAGCTTCTTTTCCACTTTGAGATCATAGGAGAAGCGCATACCCACGTCGACTTTCTCGTGTGGGGCAACCAGACTCAAGTGAGTTTCACCAAGATATTCATCTTGGAAATAGATTCGTGCTCTTCCAGGAAGCAATACGCTATCCCCGTTCTCAATGGTGGTTACTTCAATTGATTCAGCAAAGTCTACAGCATTCCAGAAGAATTTCCGGTCCGCCTCTAATCTGATTTGACTAGTTGGAAAAGCATGTGGTTCACCATCTGCAGCAACCTTTACTGGATCAGGGAGGACAAATACGTAGACACCACCCACTTCCAT
>JAEOSV010000024.1 GCA_016840185.1 Candidatus Hermodarchaeota archaeon
GATGACTACCCTTCCTTTTATTTGAAATTTGGTGGATTCAGTGTCATAGACATCGTTGGCTTCCACTCCACTAATTCTCCCCCTAGAATCATGAAAAAAACCGACAACACGGATATAATTCATGGGTAAGGCTTTCCCTGTAAAAGCAGCTTCTTTGAGGGTTTCGATTACGAGCCGCCCATCATCGATGTTCGAATCATACCAAATAACCGCCCCCTTCAAGCGAGAAGTGTCCAAAAGGGGTTCAAATTCCTTGAGCTCTTCAATATTTTTGGTCCCTCTTGCTCTCTTATGACTTCGAAAAGAATTCAGAAAATCATACAAAAACGCGCCCAATCTAACAGCTCGATAACTCCAACTTTTCGGAAGCTCCTGCCCATCTATCATACCAGCAGAAAGGATTGGATAAAGAAAACGAGTTGGTCGTGTCAAATGAGGTAATCCTTTTTCCCGGAGCCAATTTCGTTCAATCGTTGCTTCTCGGACTAACCCAAACTCCCGTTTGGCGATATAACGGAACCCGCCATGCGCTAACTTCGTAGATCGACTCGATGTCCCAAATGCGAAGTCATCCTGATCAAGAATGGCAACGGTTAATCCCCGATACGCAGCTTCAAAGGCAACTCCAGCTCCATTTATCCCACCTCCAATAATGATTATGTCCCAGGTTGTTTCTTTGAGCTGTTGAAGGCGTTGGGCACGATTTTCTTGGGAAAAATCAATGTCTTCTATCTGAGATGCGGACATCTAAACGAACCCATTGAAGATGAAGGCGCTCTCCTATTCAGTTTTACCCAGCAACAAAATTCTAAAAAAGTGGGGACTCAAATCCATATTGAACACAATACTTTAGTAAAGCGGTGCTGGGAGGAAACTTGAACCCAATCGGATTGGAAGGGTATTGAAGAGGTCTTTGGGCATTGACGGTACACAGTTTTTATGTCGTCGGATTACGCGAAGGATTTCCACTCTATAGTCGAAAGTGGACGCAATCCGATGTTGACAGTGCACTCCTTTCCGGGTTTCTAGCGAGTATGGAACATATGGCCCAACAGGTCGCTGCCCAACACGTAAACGTCGTAAACATGAAAGATCGACGGTTCTTCTTTCAGATCGACGAAGAAAACGGCCTCCTCCTCGTCTTCATTACTGATGTAAGTGAGAGCCCCTCACGTTTTCGAAAATACCTCGGAATCCTCAACAAGCAATTCGTCGAAATGTTCCGAAAACAACTCGATGACCTCCATGAAGACGGTACTTCAGACACTAACCTATTCAAAAGCTTCGATGAGTTCATCGACGATTTAGTGCTTACTTGGTGGATGGGTGAAACCACCGTCTCCGCCGCAAAAGTCATGGATGTTTTCGAAGTCTTCACACTCTTCTACAACACCATTCTCCAAAGATTCCTAACCGATGTCTCCCGCCGAACTTATAACAAGGAAATCCAAAACATCTTTGAAATAAGAATGGAAAAAGCCCCCGCACTAACTGGCATTCACATCGACAAAACTGGTGTCGTCACCTACGAATCTATTGATCCACAACAAATCAAATATACTAAATTCCGAAACATTCTCTTCGAAATCTTCCATGAACTTATTATTCTAACCCGAAAAACCATGCCCAAACAAACCTACCAAGCACTCGTCTTCGAACATATCAGCCCACTAATCCGCACCGAACAAGACCGGCTCAAAACCTACGCCCTAACCGAAAAAATCGTGATGGAAATCCTATGAACAACCCACCAGAAAGTACCACCCAACCCATTGCCACAAGACGCCCCTACACTCACATCGCCAAAGCAGTCGTCGTCGGCGACGCTGCCGTAGGCAAAACCAGCCTACTCATTCGATACGTCAAAGGACTATTCAATCCCACTTATGTCCTCACCATCGGAGTAGCATTCCACGTTAAAGACGTAGTTGTTGGAGACAATGTTCTCCGAGTTCAAATATGGGATACCGGAGGCCAGGAACGGTTTGGTCCTATTCGTCAGCTCTATTACCGGGGTGCAAAAGGTGTACTTTTGGTGTATGATCAGTCGAACCCGGATTCATTTGACCGGGTAGATTATTGGTTGAAGGAGGTTAAACGGGGTTGTGGGGATGTTCCGTTAGTTCTGATTGCCAACAAGTCAGATTTGGATGAAAAAGTGAAATCCGAAGAAGGAAGGAAAAAAGCTAAGGAGCATTCGATGGTGTTCGTTGAAACTAGTGCGAAGGAAGATACGAATGTGGATTTCGCATTTTCTGAACTATCGAAATTAATTCTAAAGCGGACTGTGTAGGTATCTTATTGTTTATTGAGTAGGGTGAGTGTTGCCGCAAACGCACCTAACATGGCGGAGATGCTGCTTGAGCCAGATCCGATGATTAGAACGTCAGCTGCTTCTATTGAAAAAGGAGTAAGAACGTCGTCAAGTTCGCGTTTCTCTATTCTATGATTTTTTGCCATGAGGAGTGTGGATGTATCAGGGTCTTGGATGAAGGTTGTTGCCCCACTTGCCCCTGCTTGCATGGCAGCATCGCGTTGTCGAACACCATCAGTTATTAGATGGGCGAGGTTGCGAAGATGACATCCAAAGTTATGGCTGTCAATGGTGTAACTGCTCTGGGGGAGCTCCGCGGTTTTGATTAGCACACGGTTTAGGGCGTTGCAGTGGTATTGTCCCTCCTGTGAGAGTTGATGCCCTTGACGTTGAACCGGTTCTATGAGGTTCCGATCTTTGAGAAAACGGAGGAGGGACCGAACGCTACCGCCTCCAAGTTCGAGTTCAGTTCCAAGTTGGTAACGACCGATTGGTGAAGAGCCTCGACAAAAGATGTTGAATGCCGCGATAATGTGCCAAAGACGAAATTGAGTCGGTGGACCTTGACGAATGCTTGTGTTAAGAAGATTGATGAGCTCCACCGAATTCGTCTCCCAAACTATCTTTCTTACTCGTTTTTCTTATTTCTAGTCTTTGTATCATTGGGGCGCTGAAATTGACCTAGTTTCAGTTGGCGCACTGCACGAGTCACTGGCTGGGTGAGTAAGCCAAAAAGAAGTGCGTTACTGACCATGTGGATCACTGCAAAGGGCAATCCGGTGAAGAATGCTACGAAGAATGGAATGACAAAGGTGATACTATAGGCAAAAGTTGTCACTAAATCAAAGAACAGTGTCAGAAGAACACCGAATAATGCTGGTAATAGAAACCAACGGGTATCGGAATATTCAAGACGTTGTATTGCTTTGCCAAGGATTCCACCCACAATACCAATGAAAATACTGCAGCCAATAACGGCTAATCCGATGGGAGGAATAAAGGCCCCCCAAGGATTCCAGAGCTGATAAATGGTCATTGCGACAAAAGCCACGAGAGCACCAATTATGGGACCGAAGAGGAATCCGCTCAGAAAGATCATAGCTGATGAGAGTTCGACATTCGGAATGGCAGAAAGCACATAATTTCCACCAATAGCCATGGCTGCTAATATCGCGATTAAAGCCACTCGAGTTGCCATCGAACCTTTGTTCGCGAAGGCAGGTCCTCCGTTCTCGTTCACGATATTCAAATCCTTTTATTTCGTAGACGTGATATTGCGAAACTGAATGCGATGATGATTAGGACGAATAATAAAACGGTTGCAAAGACCCAGGTAGCCAGTTCTGGCGGACTCTGGGTCAGAATCAGAAATTCAATACCTAGGTGATAATCATTTAGGAAGAAGAATTCGGTATAACCTGCCAAAAGAATCCCTGTGGTCAAATCATAGACTAATGTAGTGTTTTGATTTCCCCAGGGGCCTTGATGATAAACGTAGGTTTTCGTCGTTGAGGTAGTGATGATTTCTAAGCTTCCATTCATGAAGAAACTCAATGCAGCATCGTTTGCTTCTTGGTCAACGGCATTCCAGTCAAGATGTGAGACCAGTCCTGGGAACCAGGGCCAAATGCTAAACACTAGTTCAGCCGCGATCCGTGAATCGTTTGCTAGAAGTGTAAGATTTCCAATGTTGAGAAGTCCATGGGGGTCATCGTTCGCGATTTCGTGAATCTTGAAGGTCAATTCCTGACCAGTTCTCGCTTGCCAGTAGTTTCCTGAACCAAATCCAAATTCAACAACTTCTTCGGTAACATTAGTTATTCGCCAATGAAGTTTTGGCGAATGAAACGGATTTGGGTGTAATCCTGGATGATATGAGGTAGTTTGGGCTGTCACTGGTTGAATCGTTAACAGAATCATGGATAAGACAAAGATGAAGCTGAATGAAATGAGTAGTTTTGTACGCATTTAATATGTCACCGCATTTTGAAGTAAGCCAAAGTAGCGGATAGAACGACGACAGTTCCGATAAATCCAATTATTCCAAGACCGAGAATGAATTCAGGATTAATGGTTGGGGAGGGGGTTGTCGTATTTTCAGGTGCGCAATACTTCCAAAGGACGTGATCACCGTCTGAAAGAACATAGTTATCTGCTGCTATTGGTCCAAGTTCGTCATTTACCCAATACTGCCAATAATGCCCATTTCCATTAGCATTGTTCTCAACACCATTAATCGACTCAATAAACCTCCCATAAGCAAATTGGGTAGAGGTGACAGTAGCGGTGAGTTCTAACAAACCAAAGACAGTGCTAGCAGTAAGGTTAGAATATTCGATTTGCGTTGAATTTCCGTAATCAATGGTCTGGTTAAGAGTCGAAGCAAAGTTTTCATGAGTGTCAATGCTATTTGGTGCCGCATGGTGTGCACTACTGTTAGAAATTAGAAAAAATAACGAGAGAAGGAGTATTCCGACTATAACGTGTTTTTTCAGGGTTAATCGCCTTTCGTAAGTGTGTAGGATAAAATATCCTACGATTATTAAAACGCTTCCCTTCACCAAAGCCATTGCTAATTTCCACTATCGAATAGGTCAAGCTAAGACCGTACTTGTAGCTCTTGTTGAATGAACTCAGACAATTTCGCGATTTTGACCAGTTGCTCTTGACCGGTTTTCATATCCCGAATATTAACCGACTTCTTAGCTAGTTCACGTGGTCCCACAATGGCGGTGAAAGGAATCTGCCGTTTGCTGGCATCATCGAGGTATTTGGTTAGAGACCATGAAAAACCGTTGAAAATCGTTCGTATTCCCTCAGATCGAAGTTGTGAGGCGATTTCGCGACATTTGTTGAGTTGTTTCACTGAAACGGGGGCCAAATAGATATCAGCGGGGGGTTCTGGGGGCGGAAGTAAGTCCATTTCTTCAGCAAGTTCTAAGACTACGGTTTCGCCAAAACCAAATCCTGTTCCCGGTAATCGTTGTCCTTCGAATATTCCCACAAGGTCATCGTAACGTCCTCCTCCGGCAATTGCACGGGGTAATCCGCTGCGGCGGTCCCAGGCTTCAAAAACGATTCCTGTGTAGTAATCAAGACCTCGAGCAATTCCTGCATCGAATTCACAAACATCCACGATTCCTAAATCCTTTAGATGGGTGGCTAACTGGCGTAGTGGTTCTAGAGCCTGTTTTGTAACCCTATTAAGGGTTAATTTGTCCATTGCGCTGAGGAACTCTTTGGGGGAGCCTCGGATTGCCGAGAACTCGGTGAGTTGTTCTGCTGATTGTTGGGGGGCTCCAGTTTGGACTAGAGCATTAATGAGTGCTTCGCGTTGGAGTTGTGGAAGCTTTGTTTTTAGCTCTTCAACTTGCTTGGAACGGGGTAGTTTGGGTGCTTCTTTTCCGATGTAGAAATGACGAAGTTTGAGTGCGGTTTGTTCTGCTTTCTTTACGGGTGTACCTGATTTGGTGAGCTGATTTATGATGGCTTCTTGTAAGAGTTTATCACGGCGGTCCAAGACCCGAATAATATCGATATAGTTGGGTAGGCTTAGGGACTCAATGTAACTTTGGATGAGGCGGCGATCATTAATTCGAATTACAAAGTCTTGGGGTGTAAACTTGAGACTAAGAATAATTGCGGCAAGTACGTTGATAACTTCTGCATCAGCTGAAATTTCTTCGGTTCCTAAAATGTCAACATTTAATTGCCAAAATTCCTTGACACGACCTCGTTGTTGGGTCTCGTCCCGGAATACACGTGAAATGGAGAACCAACGAATCGGACGTGGATAATATTGTTGTTGGGCTGCAAGCATCCGAGCTAACGAGGGAGTTGTTTCAGGACGCAACACCAGCCTGCGGTTTTTGCGATCGGTTACTTTGAAGGTTTCGTCGACGAGTGATGGTCCCGATTTGAGTTGATATAGTTCTATTGGCTCAACGGTTGGGCACTCGTACTCAATATACCCAAATAATTTAGGAATTTCACGAAAAGCTTGGAGAATTCTATCAATTCGTTGATAGAGTTCAGGATAGAAATCTCGAAATCCACCGACCGCTAGGTCTTTTCCACGTTTCATTTTCATCAACTCATGTTTGTACTTCTCACTATTATCTACATTGGTAGTGAAAAATGGTGCCGGGACAGGGATTCGAACCCCGACCTAAAGCTATCTGCATCCCATCGTTGAA
>JAEOSV010000206.1 GCA_016840185.1 Candidatus Hermodarchaeota archaeon
CAGTCGGGTCTGGCAGGATCAACCAGTGTTTGGGTTGGTCACAATGAGTGAGATGTTTGGAATCCGGTCCCATGTTGGAGGGACGGATTGGCGGTGGGTGTGAGTGGGTGCACTAGTTCGGAAATTTTGTGTTGCCTGTCAGTTGAGGTGGACGTATCTTCGACCCAAGAGTCCAAGGCCCTTGTGGGCTGGTTTGCTCGGGTCCGCATCTGTGTGTGTCGCAGACTGAATACAATCCCCTCATAGCCAGGGCATGCGATGCCCGACGCTCAGGATTAATAAGCCAGTGAATCTGCGCTGACGGAGGTATTGCTTGCCCGTTTGCTGTGAGAAGCGAGTAGTGGGCAATCAATCTCGCGTCAAGAAAGCTTAAGGTCATACAGTGGTTTAAAAATGTGTCGGGTTGCTTAGGTAACAATCATCAACAAGAGTACCAACAGGGTGGCCAGTAAGGCGGCGTTGGTGATAATGATGGTGGTCAGGGCAGCTTTGCGCATGGCGATGCGTTTGGTATGGATCACGGCCTGTGTGTACACCCAAAGGGTCCAAGTCAGACACAAGAATAGAATCAGGAAAGTGACGACGGGAATGGTGACGAGCCAGGGGGCGGCGAGTAATCGGATGAGGCCGTACAGCCCAATGGGGAGCCACGCATACACGCTAGCCGCAAAAAGAGATCGCGTACCCTGCGTGGATTGGTACCGATATCGTGTGACCAGTTCGGTGGCCAAGGTGACAATGAACCAAGAACCCAGAAATGCCATGGCAGATAGAAAGATGATGGCAACGTAGAGGTCGAGGGGTAAGAATCCAATCACGATGAGGGGGATGATGGTAAAGAGGTAGGTGAGGGCGCCGAGGGTGATGATGGATTCTAAAATGAGATGATCGCTGCGCCGAGACAGGTAGCGGAAGAGTGGTGTAAAACCCAGATAGTAGGTGAGGCGTCGTAAGCGGGGATGCCTATCGGTGGTACTGGGTGGGGCCGTGCTTGGAGTAATATCGGTGGCTTGACCAAGAAAGGTAGCGGCTAGCTGACCGAGGGGTGTGATGTTGTAGGTCTTTTCTTTATCTTGGTGGAGGAGGGGGGCGTCAGGAGTCATGAGTTGTTCGATGTGAAAGTAAAGGGTGCCGGGCTCGATGTGAAAGGCATCACGGAGATCAGTGTAGCTCGCATGTCCACGGTCACTAATGAAGCGGATGATTTTGCGTCGGAGGGGGTGTCCCAAGTTTCGAAAGAGGGCGGCTTCTGCAGCGGATTCTTTCTCATCTTCTGGTGGTGTATCGGGTGGAGTCTCGTCTTTCTTGGATGCCATAGCTTGCATGTGGAAATTCAGGTTGAAAAATGTGATTGTTTTGGGACTCGACTGGAGTCGAACTCACCCATTTCTATAACAATAGAACTGAAAGTATATAGACTTGTTTAAGTTAATGGTTCGTAGCGCAAAACCTCTGCGCCATCCACAAAAACCAAAAACGTGAAACAAAAAATGAAATCTGTGACACTCTCACGGCCCCGGCTAGCACTCACCGCCCTCACACTCGGCGTCATCATGCTCTCCGGCCTCTCCTTAGCTGGCATTACTGCCGCTCAGGGACTAGGCTACCAGTATGATCCCGGTGCACGGCAGGTGACCCTAGTCACTCCGTCTATAGATGTCCGCGTATCCACGGGTGGCAATGTCCCGCACTTCATGTTCTGGGATCCCAACTTTGTGGACCCCAATACGCGTCTGACCTATCATGTCCAGTTCTACCAGCTCTTTGAATTCAATGATACCAATGGTGACGGAACCTATACCAATGGCACCGACCATGTCGTAGCCCCCATTCTTGGGCTCGGTCGAGTATCATGGGACTTTAGCGGCTTCCTCACTGAGGAAAACAACAGCGTGACAACTGCCGTACACTTCAACTTCACCCTGAACGACGTCCAAGGTCCAGGGATCCAATACGACGAACTCTACATGGAACTCCGATGCCACATCAACACTACCAATGATAACGAACTCAAATTCGACATCGTCATCTCAGGCTGGCCATGGGTCAACAATGATACCCATCTAGCCCTGCGATGGGACCTATTAGTCCAAAGTCCTGGCACTCACACATACCGCCATGCCTACGAACACCGCTACGGAAACCAAACCTTTGCCTTTGATGGTGCCTATTTCGCCTACCAACGCTCAGCGAACGTGGGTAACGACACCGTTGAGGTTACCAGTAACTACGAAAGTCATCCGGACAAAACCATGTTCTACCTCGTCTACGAAAACTTTGGTGACGAGGTTCTCGTCCATGATCCCATCATCGGGATAGACGGGTCAGTGATTCCTCCTGATGCTCTGCTTCCCACCCTCATCGTCATCGGTGCTGGCGCATTGGCCTGTGTGGTTATCGCTGCCGCCATCTGGACGCGACGACGGAACACACCACCTACTTCTTCCAGCTAAATTGGCTGGAAAGGTAGGTTTCTCTTTCTTTTTTAAGGCACTCAATTATTGAGTTGAAAACAAGCCGGCAAATAATGAGATTGACTACTTCGCGGCTTTGGTAAGGAACTGAATGTAAATGTTGGTAAACTTGTGTCGTCGTGTGAGATGTTCTAGTTCGTTGACCTGTTCTTTGAGTCGGGCAATCCTTTCATCGACCCAATGAGATCCACGTCGGAATCGCATGGCTTCAACTCGTGGAATTTCCTCTTCATATGCTGCTGCGAGTCGTTTCTTAGCAAAGGTCACCCATTTGACATCTTGTTCAGTGAAGATATGATATCGGGGTTCAAAGGAACTGACTTTGAGTTTGGCTTCGTGCAATAAATGCCGTAGGTTTCCCCCGGCTAATCCGGATTCAAAGCCGATTTCGCCTTCACGGCGATAATGAGCATCCAGATGGGGTAACCGGTAGACGCGACACATGGAGTAGTCGGGTTCTAAAGCAACAAACAATCCTTCGGGTTCCAGGTGTCGGGCTAGCTCACGGATTCCATCCTGCTTCAAATCCGCGATGACATGGCGACTGTATATGAGATCAAATTTTTCGTCCTTTGGGATTGTCCCTTTTTCAACGATGTCTCCGGCAAAAAATCGGATACGGCTGCCAAACTCAAATAATTGAGCAAGTTGATTCGCACAAGCAGTTAAGGCAGGGTTGATGTCAATGCCCACCACTTCACCTTCAGGGACCATACTAGCTAATTCTAAGGTGGTTCGACCGACACCACACCCTACATCTAAAATGCGCATATTGGGTTTAATATCAATTTCTTCAAAGTAAGTCCCATAGTAGGGAACGCTTTCCCACAGGTAATGGGCTAACGCACCTCGGGGGTCGAGGATACGGTGAACGGCATTCCGAATACGCGGTGACTCCAATCCCAGTAAGGTCACAATACTTCACCCAACCTATTTCCCGTTAAAAACACCTTCAACACTTAAGGCTTCTTCGGCACCCCCCTATAAAGCCCTAGATTCTCAGTGTTTTTCATTGGCAACAAAAGCGGACATAACCGGCTGTATTTTTAATCGAAAAGATGATTACAGAAGGTAGATATTGGATTCTTTGAGGGAATGCTATGTCTAAACCGATATTTACCTCACCCCTACAACGCAAAGCTTGGCGAATTCTCTTTCTACTTCTTTCAACTGTTGTGATCATTCTTTTTAGTATTCACACAATCATCATGGAGCTAGCACGCCAAGCTGCCCTACGTCTAGATGCCCTGATGTATACTCAAAACCTAATGAACAGTGGGCTCTCAATTGAGCTAGGAACGTGGTTAATCATCACGTGGCTGGTAATGGTCACAATATTCTTCGCGGTTCATCCCGGGCACAAAAGGAGCCCGTTTGATTGGCTTCTAGTCCAAGGCTTTATTTTTGGTTTATTGATTGGAACTCTTTGGGTTGGCAGAAACCAAATTTTCCTTCAATTCAATTATGCTGCCACTCCACCTGAAGACATGCTTTTCGCTGCGATTTTTTCGCTTCCAGTCAACGAATTCACATGTGGAGGAATTGTGTTTCTTGTAGTCTTCTTCACGATTTTCACTTGGTTCGAAATCATCAAATTTGAACCCGATTTCCCCACCCAAAGTGAAACGACCACTACAATTGAATAATCAACGATTCACGGGCAAACCGTGCTAGATTATTGTGGCGGAACACTTTTTAATCGCCCTGCGTCGCATCTGAACCACAGCATCTAATCCGCATCGTGGGGTGGTAGATCAGTGGTAGATCGCGGGTCTTGCACACCCGAGGCCCCGGGTTCAAATCCCGGCCACTCCACCACCTTACTCCAATAATCGCTGGACAAGCCGTTGCAAAGGTTTTTAACCCACCAGAGCCAGCCCATCCCCAACTACACACGTGCCCTGATAGTGTAGCCAGGTCAATCATCATGGGCTTTCGCCCCGTGGACCCGGGTTCGAATCCCGGTCAGGGCACCACCTTCTCCCAACCCCCCAAATCAACCTGCGGGAGTAGCTAAGCTTGGCCAAAGGTGCTGGATTTAGGCTCCAGTCGCGTAGGCGTTCCTGGGTTCAAAAATCGTTTCAGCAATGATTGAGACGGTGGAAATTCCCAGCTCCCGCACCACTCTTTGATGAGACTGTTACCAGAGCTTTCTTAAAGTACGATTTTACTTATGAAGGATTGGTGGTTTGCTGGTGACGGTCAAGCCGATTGGCGACGTGCTCATGGAAATGAAGAAACGCTTTGACAAGGAGAGTCAGGGGTGGCGCGTGTTATCCGGTGCGGCTGACCGAGGATTGTATGACACTTTCATTTTGCATCGAAATCGGCTGTGGCAGATGAAAACCGAACCGGTCAATCCCTTCGAAGTTATCGGTGTTGGGACCACCCATCGTCGTGTTGATGAGGGTCTCCATAATCGAATTATGCAGGAGGGGAAACCTTTCTTGTTTCAGATTGCTGCGCCGCAACAGAAAGGGGTTGTCATGGCTCAAGGCATCCAACGCTACTCCGATGATAGTGCTTCCCAATTACGGACGGTGATGTCGGATCGCCAAGAAGCGCTTAATCGAGAATTAGAGACCTGTGTACGTTCGATGAGTTTGAGACGATTCCCTGAA
>JAEOSV010000025.1 GCA_016840185.1 Candidatus Hermodarchaeota archaeon
GGGGTAATCGGATGCCTGAAGCCAAAATTAGCGAGGATATTACACTTCATTACAAGGAAGGAGGACAGGGATTTCCTTTACTTCTGATTCATGGACTGTTGAGTGATTTAACTAGCTGGCGGTACCAAATTAAAGCGTTTACAGCGAAGTACCGGGTCATCGCTGTTGATCTCAAAGGCTTTGGAAAATCTACAAAACCGGATGCTCAATACCGGGTTCACTCACATGCCGATGATCTCTACAAGCTCCTCAAACATCTTGATATCACACAAACGCATGTCTGTGGGCTCTCCATGGGCGGCATGGTCGCTGAAGTTTTCGCGATTAAATATCCGTCCCTCACCAAAGGATTAGTTCTCGCCGATTCAGCTGCCATGATATCCGACCAAGCGGTCACTGACCGACTCACCCTCATTGGTGAACATGATATGAATTGGTTTGCTGAATGGGGGACGAAGAAAATCCTTCGCCTTGCCTCCGATGAAGCAAGAAATCATATTCGGGAAATGATTCGTCGTGTAGACCGTGACGATTATCGTATGGCGATTATTTCTACAGCGGGATTCAATATCGCCAACGACTTGAAAACCATTCAGACTCCGGTTCTCATTATTCAAGGCGAAAAGGACGAAACGGTTCCCATGTGGCACGCTAAACAACTGAAAAGCTGGATTCCCAATAATCAGTTTATCATAATGAAAGGCGCTTCCCACATGACTCCTGTAGATAACCCAGAGGAATTCAACCAATTGGTTTTAGACTTCCTAGGGAAGGTCGATGCCAATCCATAATCAAAGTCACTTGCTTGAATTGATGTGAGGCACAATGATGGATATCTCACCACCTGAAGATTGGCAATGGATTGGCGATTGGCTCGGGCGCCGTGCATTCCTCACCCCAAATCGGGAGGCTATTCTTGACCCAACCACCAACCAGCGATATACCTACGAAGAACTGAATCATCGGGGGAATCAACTCGCCAACCTCCTCGTCAAAGATTATGGAATCCAAAAAGGTGATCGCGTTGCCTTTCTGCTTAACAACAGAGTCGAATGCATCGACGCCTTCGCTGCCTGTGGCAAACTGGGCGCGATTCTTGTTCCCCTCAACGTCCGTCTAGCCCCCATCGAACACCAAGAGTACATTTCGAATATTTCTCCAAAGCTTCTCATTTTTGAAGGAACCTTCGATGACACAGTTGAGGCATTTCGACCAAATACACCAAGTATCAACCATCATCTCGCTGTTGACCACACCGCGCTTTCTAAAACAATGAACTACCAATCACTCATCTCTAAGCAACCTAAGACAACACCTCCACGACCATCGCTTCGATTCGAAGATCCATTCTTAATTCTCCCAACTGGAGGAACCACAGGGCTTCCTAAAGGTGCAATTTTATCACATCGACATGTCTTATGGAACGCCATCAATACCATAGTCTGTTGGGGTCTCTGTCCAACCGATGTTTGTCCAGTCATTTTTCCGCTCTTCCACACCGGTGGATGGAACGTTCTCCTTATACCTCTCTTTCATGTCGGAGCTCGTGTCATTCTTTGGAACAAATTCGATGCGGTCGATACCCTGCAGCGAATCGAGGAAGAACGTTGCACGATTATCATCGGGGTCCCAACAATGTATCACATGATGATAAACACTCCAGAATTTTCGAAAACGGATTTCAGTTCTGTTCGGTTCTGGCTCAGCGGAGGTGCACCATGCCCCGTTTCAATCATGGAAGCCTTCTGGAAACGTGGGCAGGAATTCGCGATGGGCTATGGGTTAACCGAAGTGGGGCCCAATAATTTCTACATGCCTCCAGGTGCATCAAAGAAAAAACCCACGGCTGTAGGGCTTCCCTTCTTTCACAATGAAATTCGTCTTGTCAACGAGAACCTTGAAGATGTCCCCCAAGGTGAGGTGGGCGAACTCCTCCTTCGAGGGCCTCATGCCTTTAGCGGTTACTGGAATAACCCTCAAGCAACACAAGATACCATCGAATCAGATGGCTGGGTTCATACTGGTGATCTTGCGCGTCAAGATCAGGATGGGTTTGTCTTCATCACGGGACGAAAAAAGGACGTTTTTCAATCAGGCGGAGAAAATGTCTATCCAATCGAAATCGAACGAGTATTAGATGAACATCCCGCAGTCGATCAAGCTGCAATCGTGGCAATCCCTGATGAGAAATGGGGTGAAGTCGGTTGCGCGTTCATTGTCTTGGTGAAGGGTGAAGAAGTATTAGAGAAGGAATTAGTTAAGTTCATGCGATCTAAGCTTGCTCGCTACAAAGTGCCGAAACAGATTGTCTTTGTTGATGAACTCCCGAAAACTAGCACAGGGAAAATTGACAAACGGCAATTAGAACAACAGACTCGGTCTTAGGCAATCTTATTTTTCTTTATCTTCGGGTGGGGGCCAAAGCCCTAACGCTTTCCGAAGAATGACGATTTGACCAATATGATATCCGTTATGCTGAAATTCGATGATAATTGCGCGACCTAGAGGGGTGTCTCCAAATCCTTTTAGTAAGCGATCTAAATCCTCTTTTTCTGCAATTTTCTTGAGTTTCGTAAGATGGGTGGAAAAGCTTTCAATGAGTTTATTCCAAGTTTGTTCGGTGAGTACCGCATCATCCGGTAACCAATCTTTACCTTTGAGTGCTTTCCAATCGATTTCTTGGTCTTCAATAGCTTTCAATGTGATGTCGTGCCAGAAGACAATGTGGTAAAGGTGGTCCCAAATCGAGCGTCCATCCTGAAATGGCTGGTTCTTTGCGTCTGCAGCTTTGAGTCCTCGAAAGACTTTGAGCACATCAAAGTGAGCATGTTTACCATACAGGGCATCTGCAAACGCTTCTCTAATCCATTCATACATAGTCGGTAACCTCTGTTACAGGAATTTAGGCTTGGACATAAGTTATACAAAAAATTGACTTTTCCCCAACGGCAAGCCTCATAACCTTCATTAACCTACACAATTGCTCCCACACGGAGAATATTCCCATGCTGGCAATTGAGAAAGAGTGGTTTGTCGATCAAGCTGGCCGGAAAGTTTTACTCCGTGGTGTGAATCTTGGAGGAAGCTCCAAGGTGCCTAAAACACCAAACGGCGCTACTCATCTCAAAAATGATTTCACAGATTACAATGTCTCCTTTGTAGGACGACCATTCCCACTCAAAGACGCTGAAAGGCATTTTCAGCGCATTCGACATTGGGGCTTCAATGCCCTACGTTTTGTTGTTACTTGGGAAGCCGTTGAACATGATGGACCCAAACAGTATGACAAAGAATATTTAGACTACATAGAAGAAGTTTTGAAAATTGCAGACCAGCATAAGCTATTCACGTTTATTGATCCTCATCAAGATTTATGGAGCCGGGCATCGGGAGGGGATGGAGCACCGATTTGGACTTTTGAAAAAGTGGGGCTCGATGTCACAAAATTCGATGCTTCTGCGGCCGCATTTGTGATGCAGCATCGCTATGACCCCAACAATCCTGATGTGTATCCTCCAATGGCTTGGCTGCAAAATTATGGACGGTTTGCCACATGCACGATGTTCACGCTCTTTTTTGGAGGAAATGACTTTGCACCTTCAACCAAAATCGAAGGCGTTAAAGTTCAGGATTATTTACAGGACCATTACCTTAATGCCATGAGAAAGGTGGCGAAACGAGTCCGTGGCATTCCTCATGTGATTGGTTTTGAAACTATGAATGAACCCTTTCCAGGTTGGATTGGGCAAAGAGTGGATGGTAAGTCAAAACTCATCTCTCGTGAATTATTCTATGGAATCAATCCCTTTGATGCTATGGTGCTAGCTGCTGGGTTTCCACGGGAAATTCCGTATAGTCTCATCAAACGGTTTGCGGTACGCGAAGTGCGTCGGGACATCTTGAATCCTGATGGGATAAGCTGCTGGTTAGACGGTTATGAGGATATCTGGCAAAAACATGGTGTATGGGACGTTGATGAAAAAGGCGAACCAGTAATTCTTCGCAATGACTATTTCCAAATACAAAATGGAATACAAGTCGAGTTCTTAGAGCAGTATCTGTCGCCGTTCGTCCATCAGTTCGCAACCGCGGTTCGTGGGATTTGCCCAAAGACGCTAATTGGAATTGAACCACCTCCTGAGACAGGGATGCGGGGAGAAGCGTTTCTTCGAAATCCACCACCCGGTGGTGTGAATAGCTCCCATTGGTATGATGAAATTGCGGTGGGCTTGAAACGATTTCGTGGATGGTTTAGCTTTGATACAACGAAAAACAAACTTGTGTTAGGTTCAAAGAACGTACAAAAAATGTTCACTCGCCAACTTGCAAAAATATTCGAGCTTTCGCGCGAAGTTCACGGCGGCATTCCCACACTAATTGGGGAGTTTGGTCTATGCTTTGATTTAAACAACAGGCAAGCCTTCCGCCTTCTCAAAACCAATCCAAAGAAGGCGTGGAAAAAACACATCCAAGCACTCTCAATGTATTACAACTCAATGGATGCCAACCTGCTCCATTCCATGCTCTGGAACTACACTGCAGATAATGATAACACATGGGGTGATCAATGGAATCAGGAGGATTTCTCGATTTTCAGCCTCTCGCAACAAACAGATCCATCTGACATTAACAGTGGAGGACGAGCCATACCTGGTTTCTGCCGCCCTCATATCGTTGCTGTTGCGGGAATCCCGCTCAAGACGTCATTTTCCCTCAAACAGAAGTTATTCCGTCTTGACTTTGACGCTGATCTAACCATCGATGCCCCATCAATCATCTATGTTCCGTCCTATCATTATCCAAAAGGATTCCAAGTGGTCCTTTCTGAATGGGAACATGTGGATGTTGGAGACGATCAACTTTTCGGTTTTCGAGTCAAACATAGCGGGATTCATTCGCTAGTAATAAAACCCCTTTAACAAGGTGAAGGTCTGATTTGAAACACACATAACACATAAGAGGAACCGGTGAAACTCTCAACTCAGACAGGTGTTATCATGATGTCCGAAGATAAGTGCCAAGAATGCAATCACACAAATGACTTCAAAGGGTGTGCCCTCAAACACGTTACCACCGCCCGAAAGCTTATGGAAGAAGGAAATATTGATGGGGCAGACCATCAACTTAGCTGTTTAGAACGACATCTCAAAAAGATGGAATGAGGGCTCCTTTAACCCCACTTGATACTCGTCGCAGACCATGTATATCCAATCCCCGCGGCAGCCATAACCACTAAATCGCCTTCTTTGATTTTTCCTGATTTCAATCCTGCTTCTATTGAGACAATGGCATCATTTTGTCCCATGTGCCCCCATTCTTCGAAATAAGTCGAGTGATTCAAGGTTAAACCAAGTTCACTTAGGACATACGTGAAGGCAGAACGTTTCATGTGGAGCAAGGCAAGATAATTAATGTCCTGAATAGAGTAACCACTTTGCTCCGTGGATTCTTTAACCACACGAATGAAATTCTGCATGGACAACTTATCTAACCGGTCTTTCATTTCCGGTGGATTAGGAACATCTAGATACTGAAGTCCCTTTTCGATGGCTTCACAAGTGATGGGAATTTCTGTTCCTCCCGCTGGGCAATACACATCATCCGCAAAAGCGCCATCGGTGATGATTACAGTCTCTAAAACCTGATTATGCGGAAAATCTCGCTGTAGAATTGCTGATACACCGCTTGCGGCTAAGCTAAACATGAATCGGCTCCGTTCGTTCTCGTAATTGATTAAGTCACAATTTTGGTATCCGCTAGCGAGGAGTACCGTCTGTACATCCGGTTCAGCAGTCATTAGTGCTTTAGCGATGCGTATTCCCCCCATTAGTGTCGCACATCGGGCGCTCAAGTCCAAGGCCCAGGCATTTGTTGCTCCAATCTCGTGGGAAAGTTTGACACCTGCTACTTGCATTGGTCGTTCGATGAAGGATTCACCTGTCCACAAAATGACATCGATATCTTCAACAGAAATTTCCTTGGCTTTGTTCAAGGCAGTATTAGCGGCTTTGATTCCCATTGTAACGGGACCATCCTCAGGACCGCCAACGGTTTTACTTGTTAGCCCGAATTTTGATTTTAGGATGTCCTCAGGAATACCTGTTTGCTCTGAGATGAATTTCGCTGTGTGTCGGTGTTTCGGTAAGTACACGCCTGTACTGACAAGGCCCATCCGGATTGAAGATTTTGCCATTAGAAGTCACCTTCAGGAAGAATAGAGGGGAGGGGTGCTGTGTGTTTAGGGCACAGTTAGGGCTTAAAAACGTGATTAGGTTTCCAAGCTGGTTATTTCGACGTTTGATTTTCAAAGCGTTGTCGTGTTTCTTCTTCTGTGGTATCGATGTCTTGCCGGATGCTTCGGATAATAGGAATTGTCGTTGCGGCACCGACGAAGAAGAAAAGACAGATTATGGCAAAAGCCAGTGAATAGAAGCCTCCGAAGAAAGCCACAGCGATTGTTGGCACAAGTTGGGTGCCCAATGCCACTCCAATAACATGAGCGAGCATGTTGATGGATAATGCAGTACTACGGATTTCAGGGGGGTTGACATCACCTGCACTGACATAGATTAGTGGTGTGATTCCTGCATCGAAGAGGGTTCCGACAAAGATGAGAATGAAGAAGATGAAGGTTGCGGGGTTAAGAAAGAGATCCCAGATGGTAGCAGTTGGTGCAACTGTGAAGGGATAGAGGCTGGCAATTATCAGAACTGGTCCTGCGACAAGACAACAAAGGAGGATGAGGTAGGCACGACCACGCCTATCCTTCTTGTAATACTGATCACCGAGTCTGCCAAAGACGGCGGTTCCAATGATTTGACTTGCGAGAGCGAGGGTCATGAACAGAGTCGCGACAAAAATGCTAAGGTTATGATCAACGTTCAACCAACGAACAGCCCATGCACCAAATGCAGCAGTTGGGATGATGGCGATAATGCCGACAACGATGAGCCATACATTAGATCCCTTGCGCCACATTCGATGCAAATCTTTTCGATTAATTGTGTAGGAATACACAACTCCTGGTTCTTGTAGATCGATTAAGCATTCTTCATGTTGACCTCGTGGTGGCTCACGTGTTAGAACCAACAATAAACCCGCAGCAAAGCCGAATACGGTAATCACAAGAAAGGGTGTTTGCCAACCAAAGGCTTCCACAAGTAAACCTGCGATTATGAAGCCAAGTCCATATCCTGCTCCGGCTGCCGTTCCTAATATTCCAATAGTGGTGGATCGATAATGTGCAGGGACGCAATCAATAGTCATTGAAAGTGAGAGTGGACCAGCGGCTCCCACACCGATAGCGGCTAGACTGTAAAAGAGTAACAGTTGCCAATAAGTGATGAACGGGAGGAGAATTGGGATGAACCAAAAAATCCAGAAAAATGTGCTAATTATCAGTAAATTTCGCCGGGTAGATCGGTCGGCCATATATGCCCAAGGGATGGCGGCAAATCCTGAAATGAGAAGAAAAATGGTGACTATTAAGGCGATCCAATCATCCGAAGGAACACCCATTGCGGCTACGAGGACACCAGTCATGGGTGGAAGGAGGGCACTGGCTGCGGCAACTACAATTCCTAGAATGAAGAGAATTCCGAAGGTTAACCGATCACGCCCTATCCAAGGTTTTGGAGTAGGGATTTCGCCAGCGGGTTTCATGATGCAGCCTCAAGTTTTAGGCTAACCAGTAGCTGGATGATTTAATGTGTTTCTGTCATGTTGGAGGAGGTTGGGCGAGACGAGTTCTTGGGTATGTGAAAAAACCTTAAAGGGCAGACTCAATAGCCCGTTCCTACGACTGCTGAGTTATAGGTGCAATAGACGGTGAACCAAAAAAATACAACTTTGTTAATCACTGGGGCTTCGCACGGTCTGGTTCACTTGTTAATGCTTGCCCTCCCATACATCACCATAAAACTCCTCCTTGTGACTCCTGTTCCTCCAGGTATGGACTGGTTGGTTGTCTTACTATTGAATACGCCAGCGTACTTTGTTTTTGGTTTTGGTGCTTTACCTGCTGGTGTGCTTTGTGATCGTATTGGTCCCCGGAAAGTGATTGCGATGGGATTGATGCTCTCAGTGTGCTCAGGTATTGCCCTCTTCTTTCTTTGGCCCCTGGGTATTGGAGTCATCGCATTTCTTTTCATGACCTATGCTTTCGGGGCAGGGCTGTATCATCCCGCTGGTACGACATGGGTCTCCAATATTTTTGAAAAAGACCGTGGAAAGGCGTTAGGACGTCATGGGATTGGTGGAAGTGTTGGTCAACTGATGGCTCCCCTTATCTCGGCGTTAATCTTGAGCACCCTTTTTTGGCCGATCATTTTTCTCTTTCTCGCAGCCATTGGCATCATCATAGCTTACGTTACACTACGAGTTCATGTTCAGACCAGTGAAATTGAAGTCCAACACGATCCCGATACCAAAGAAGGTGGTGGATTCTTCAGTCTTGTCACTCCTGCCGTGCTGGTCATTGTTTCTCTAATCCTAGCCGCAAGAGGAATGCTTTACCGTGGCACCGCTACTGCATTACCCGTCTATGTCACCCTAGAACTGGGAACACTTCTTGTAATTGCCGGATTCATAGGAACCCTAGTCTATGTCGGAGGGATTTTTGGACAGGAAATCGGAGGACGGTTAACCGATAAATTTGGTTGGCGTAAAATTCTCATTGTAATGACTTTGGTAACAAGCGGTTCGTTAGTTCTACTCGCAGTACCTTACATTCCCACAATTTGGGGTGATGCTCTACTTATCACTTCAGTAATTCTCTTTGGCTTCTCATTTTTCGCTGCTCAAGCCGCGACAAATACCATGGTAGCGAACTTGTCTAGCCCTGAGAGTCGTGGTAAAGTGTTTGGATGGAGCTTCTTCACCAGATTTGGCCTTGGGGCATTCGGTATTCCCATTGCAACATTTAGTGCTTTCATCTTCGGAACCTGGGTGATTGGCTTCTTCCTGTTAGCACTCCTTGGAGTAATTGCTGCAATTCTCGTTCCATTCGTCCACCGTCGTCGAAACAGCATTTAATCCTGAAAATCTACTGGGTTCAGAAAGTTCTTAGCCTTGGATTAATTTGGAGACCATAGGAGAAGAATATGGCAGAAATCATCAAGGGTAATGGCAAGCCCATTGTCGCACATGACTTGGTTAGAAATTTCGGGAAAACCGTCGCCGTTGATCATTTATCCTTTGAGGTTCGGGCTGGAGAAATTTATGGGCTTCTTGGACCCAACGGTGCAGGAAAAACGACTACCGTAAAAATGGTGAGTGGGTTACTTCCACCCACTCTTGGTCAGGTTCAGGTTTTTGGTTTCGATCCTATGAATCAGCCGATTGATGTGAAGAATCGCATTGGCTTGGTTCCTGAAGAACACATTCTCTATGAGTCACTTACTCCTCGGGAGTTTTTCAATTTCATCGTGTCTATCCGTCAACTAGATCAATTGGAAGTAAAAAAACGGGTCACATCGTTAATTGATGCATTTGAGTTTAAGGAATACTATGACAAACCCATTGCTGCCTTAAGCCATGGAAACCGTCAGAAAGCCAGTATCATCGCAGCGATTATTCATGATCCTCCTCTTCTGGTTCTTGATGAACCTTTCAGCGGGTTGGACGCTCGCACGGTTCGAGTTTTCAAAGATATCTTGAATATTCATTTAGAGAATGGTGGGGGGATTCTGTTTAGTAGTCACATTCTCGAGGTTGCTGAAAGTCTTTGCAGCCGAATTGGAATCATTGATGATGGTAAGATGGTAGCTGAAGGCACAGTTGATGAGTTACGTGAAATGGTCAAAGCTCATGGATCGCTTGAAGAAATCTTTCTCCGTGCTGTGCAACAAGATACTGAAGTCGCAGAAACCGTTCAAGCCCTCCGAAAGGCTCTAGCGAAGAATAACAATCGATGATACATCGGGTGGTTCACGAATCTTGGCCGAGGCAAATCAAAACATCGGATGGCGCGAAGCTTGGAGAATCGCAGGTAAAATTGCCTTCGAAGTGCAGTTCAAGTCTGCCATGTCCATGAGTTCCGGAGCAATGTCTCAAACGGTTGAAAAGCAAATCGATAGATCTCGAAGTAATGCCCGATTCAACAAGATTACCGTGAGTTTCTTCATCGCCATGCTTGCCATGGTCTTCGGTATTATCGTTTGGGGTACACTCAGCGGTACATACGGCACGCCCGAAGAATACCGATGGATTACCGTTGCATTCACAGTCTCAATTTTTTGTTTACTCGGATTTTCCTTTCTAGTTTTTTGGGGGATTATGGTTTCTACCTCATTTATTTCATCCAATGCCGCAAGTATTGGTCACTATCTCCCCGTTTCCCAAGCTGACACTGGCAAACTCGCACTGCTATCATATGTCCGCTTATTTGATTCTCAGATGATCTCCATAATCCTTGGGTTCCCAGTAGCATACGGGATTGTCATATACCTCGTTTCTGGTTTTATCATTCCGGCAATCGTTGGAGCTTTGGCGTGTCTTGTTGCGTTTCTCATAAGCGTTGGACTGGCAATCACTATCATGCTGCTACTAGCCCTCTACTTTTACACGCGCATCCAATCGTCAGGCGGATCTCGATTAGGGTCACTGGTTCGAGTCCTTTTCATCCTACTTTGGGTTGTGGCGATCATGGGTTTTTCACTCTCTTTCCAATTACTCAATATCCTCATTCCGCTTTTGCAAGGGATAGCAATATCGCTGGTACCCTTATGGTTTCTGCTCTATTTTGGATATCCTTTCTCGATGGGCACTTTTGTCGTCCTCACCACAGGACTCCCAGGAACTCCTTTCTTCTGGATCGATTTCATAGTAATTGCGTTCTATGGGGCCCTATCGCTTCTGGGGCTCCGTTGGTCCCGTAACTTCCTCCAACGAATGGGAACCAGTGCAGTTACCGTTTCAACTTCAAGTGCTATCCGTCCTGTAACTGTTAAGGTGAGTCGCATAGGAGTTGCCCTCTTACGCAAGGACATCCGTATTGCAACCAGAACACCAGGTCAAGCAGTAATGTTTTTCCTCCCTTTCTTGACGATGATTCCAATTTTCCTCCAGTTTATGTGGGAAATTAGGGTTGTCTACGTTTCTGATGTATTCCTCTTCATCGTGATTCCAACAATTATGTTGGGTTTCTTCTCAATCTTTTTTTTGAGTGTGGAAGCTCGCGGGATGGTCTATACAATCACTTTGCCATTACCCACCGAACGTATCATTCGTTCGAAAGCTCAACTAATTACGCTAATGGCCGTAGTAATTCCCGTCTTTGTAATTGTCGTTTCATTGTTCAAGCCTTTCACCAATCCCATCTCTTTCGTCCTTGCTGCCTCAATGATTCCAGTTGTCTATACTTCGGCGTATATCTCCCTCGTGCTTTTCATTCGGATCGTAGGGGGTGGACATCTTATTGGCTTCGAACTGAGTCAACATATCACTCAAATGATAATCGTTGGATTGCTCAGTGCGTTTCTCGCTTTCATACCAATCGGAGTTTTCGGAGTGTTATGGCTAACCATCTCTCTCCTTGGGTTTCCAGTTCAGCTTGCTCATATAGCAGGACTTGCAGGATTGTGGCTCGGAATCATACTAAACTATCTTTTAGGGAAAACTTTCGCACGCTTTCTCCTAATCTCATAACCATAGCTCTCTTTACACTTTTCATAAGTGAAAGTTTAATTTCCTACAAACGGGAATTTAACTAAATTTACCGAAGTTTCTCTAACACGACAAAGAGTCGGTCCAATGTCTTATACAGAGTTTTGAATCCCCGTTTGTCAGCTTCAGCGCCTTCGGCACGTTTGTCTTTGGACCAAATTGTGGCCCCAAGATTGGCTCCAAAGGCTCCACCCCCTGTTGGAAAGATATGGTTGATGATGAAGAAATCGTGAATGGTCCGCAACGTGGGTTCTTGTCCTCCTACCCGGTCACCACCCACGGCTATTCCTGCTCCGATTTTCCCTTCAAAGACATTGGGATTTCTTGCGAGTATCGCTCGGGTACGGTCCAAGAGAGTTTTGAGTTGACCACTGATGTTGCCCTGATATACGGGGCTAGCGAGTATGAAAGCGTCGGCCCATTCCATGAGGTCATAGACCTTGGTCATGTCATCTTTGAAGACACAGCCTTCTTTTTTCCGAATACAGTGATCACAGTGAATGCAAAATTTGATGTCTTTTCCGGTAACCGAGAAAATTTTGCCTTCGATTGGGTACTTTGCTTCTAGATATTTGATTGCTTCTCGGACTACGTATTCCGTTGCAGCTTTTCGAGGGCTTCCTGATATTCCTAGGACTCGATATTGCTTAGCATTCATGAAGACATCACCAGTATTATGGTTGAGTTTCCGTTTTATCTACCTTGCCGATTATCAAAAAGTGATGAGTTATGAGTTCTAGGAAAACAAATAACCCAAATAGGCAGAATGCACTAACATTCTAAGGATTATGGAGTGATTTACGATGCCTGTGAAGTTTGCGTGGGCGATTACTGGTGCAGGAGATTTCCTGCCGGAATCCGTTCAGGTGATGAAGGAGATTGTGGCAGAACACGATGTAAAGATTTTGGTGTTTCTCTCCAAGGCAGGTTTGCAGGTTATCAAATGGTATAAACTGATGAAGGAGTTAGAATCGGTATCGTCTAAAATCCGAACGGAAATTGATTCGAACACGCCTTTCATTGCAGGTACACTCCAAAAAGGCACACATGAATTTCTTGTCGTCATGCCGGCAACAGCAAATACTGTGGCAAAAATCGCCTATGGGCTTGCAGATACTCTTGTGACTAATGCTGTGTCTCAAGCCATGAAGACTGCTGTTCCCATTTACATTTATCCCGTGGATCAAAAGCCGGGAACGGTGACAACGATGTTGCCCGGTGGGGAGAAGATGGAGCTAACGACTCGGGATGTAGATTTGGAGACCGTTGAGCGACTCCGAACGATGAAGGGTATGACAATATTAGCGCATCCCTCAGAAATCAAAGACCGCCTGAAGCAGTATCTTCCCTGAGAAGAGAAATGCTTAAATCCATTTAGAGCAAAACGCCCATTACTCCTTTATATTTAATGATTGTAAAATAATTACGAGGTCATCTACGATGGGAAAAATTAGGATAGCCCTTGCCGGTATCGGTAACTGTGCGAGTAGCTTAGTTCAAGCAATTTATCATTACGGAAACCCGAAGCAAGCCAAAGAAAGTGCAGGACTAGCCCATCCCATGTTGGGCAATTATGCTGTTAGTGACATTGAAATTGTTGCCGCCTTTGATGTTGATTCACGGAAAGTCGGAAAAGACCTCAGTGAAGCAGTGTTTGCCCCACCAAATAATGCACCCAAATTCGCAGATGTACCTGTGATGAAGACCGTTGTCCTTCGCGGCCCCTCTCTTGATGGGATTACTCCTGAGCTCCGTGAACTCGTTGAAGAAAGTAAGGAAAAACCAGTTGACGTGACCAAAGCCTTGAAAGATAACAAAGTCCACATTTTAGTAGGTCTTCTTCCCAGTGGCGCAAGCGAAGCCACTTATCATTATGCTGAAGCGGCACTAAATGCAGGCTGTGCGTATGTCAACACTTCTCCAGTACTACTAGCAAGTGACCGGACGTGGGCCCATCGGTTCCATGAAGCGAATCTTCCTCTGGTCGGAGATGACCTCATGAGCCAATTGGGGGCTACAGCTTTGCATCGAGCACTCCTTGACTTCTTGGTCAAGCGAGGTGTCCGGATTCAAGAAAGTTATCAGCTTGATGTTGGTGGAGGAACCGAATCACTTGAATCACTGCATCGAGCACGAGATCAGAAGCGATCAATGAAAACTAAAATTGTCTCCACGGAAGTTCCCTATGAAGTTCCTGTAACAGCTGGTTCGTCAGATTACGTTTATTTCCTTGGCAACCGTCGTGAAAGTTATTTTTATCTTAGCGGAAAATACATCGGTGATGCTGACTTCAAAATCGATCTCCGACTTGTCAGCCAAGATGCTCCCAATAGCACCTCCATTCTCCTTGATGTCATCCGCGGTGTACAAATCGGAGCCGACCGTGGCTTTGTAGGTCCAATCGATGCAGTCTGTTCGTATGGTTTCAAAGCTCCACCTCGACCATACCCGCTGTCAGTGAGTGAAAATATTTTTGAACATTTCATCCACAGCACTCGACCAGTCTAAACCGCTTCGCTCCTAGTGTTGTTTTATATGCAATGGCGTGAATCGCCTAGCTTAGTTCATCGTGAAATAATGGAGTGTTCACACTATGCAAATTGGAATTGCGATGAGTCGAGATCGACCGAACTGGCCAGTTCGTCGACTTATGAAGGCACTAAACGCTCGTTCCTGTGATAGTGTCACATTTTGTCTGAAGAACCTCTCCGTGCATATGGATTCAGAGGAAATGCAGTTTCTATTACCTCGTCGACGTCCCCTGGTTTCCGATGGAATTATTCTTAGAAGTATTGGAGGAGGGTCAACTGATCAAATTACCAGCCGGATTTCAGTTCTCGAAGCCCTAGAGTTTTCAGGAACACGTGTCTTCAACCGAGCCTATAGCCACCGTCGCGCTAAAGACAAACTCGCAACACTCGTCTGGCTCGCTCATCATGGAGTTCCGATTCCACGAACAACTGTAACTGAACGACTGGCAGTGGCAGTAGCTTCCACAAAACGATTTGGTGACATCGTCTCAAAACCGCTTCGAGGTTCACAAGGTCAAGGCATATTCCGATTACAGGATCCAGATTTAGCGTTCCGAATTTTCAAGATCCTGCAAACGGCGAACCAGACGATTCTCATCCAAGAGTTCATTAATACGCCGGGCAGGGACATTCGGGTGTTTGTTGTTGGGTCTCGGGTAATTGGTGCCATGTATCGGTATGCAAAAGCGGGTGAATGGAAAACCAATGTATCACGTGGGGCAAAACCCAAAACATGCCCGATTTCTTCAGAACTTGAAGAACTTGCTCTACAGGCTGCAAAAGCCTTAGAAATGGATTTCGCGGGAATTGATATCCTTGAGGATGAAGATCAACTGGTAGTCAGTGAGGTTAACTCGGCTCCCAATTGGAGTGGATTACAAAAAGCAACCGGTGTGGACGCTGCGGAAGAGATTGTCTCCCACATTCTCCAAGAATTGAAAAGATAGTGAAAAAAGAGAAGATGGGATAGCAGTGAGGGAACCACGGCGTATCCCTTGAATCGCATGATGAGCGTTATACTGGCCAGACTGGCCCGTCTGATCGTGGATCCATATCGTTCCGCACCTTGGATTTGTTGCTATGGGTGTGTTATGTCCACTTCCGCGAAGAATTTGAGTAGTTTAAAAGCGTTATGACATCCAGACCAATTATTCGAGCACAATCCAGAACCGTGAAATCCTTCTATAGGGCTGCTATACTCCCTCTTCAAGTGTTCTTTTCTAGAATCGCAATAATTTCTGCAGTTTCGAGAAAACTATTCAATCTCAGTTTCATCAAAGTAAAAAAAATATCGACAAACATACCCGAAAATCCACTTTTTTTCACAGTTCGCTAGCCTCGGGCTTCTATCACTGCAAAATATGGTCTACTAGCCCTATAGCATAATTTCATGCACCATGGTTCACTTATCTTCTGTTTAGCCTGTCCCCACATCGCTTAAGAATCGTTGAATTCACCCCACCTTCTTTGTAGGAGCGAAACCATGCGGACAACGACTGGTTCCTTACGGGCATTAGTTCCGTTAGCGGCTTCGAGGCGAGCGTGGCGGAACAATGCCTAGGATCCAGTATGTATCGGACGGTTCGTTCAAAAAATCAATAAATTTGGAGCGAAAAAGATGATTTGGAAACTAATCTCGAAGATTCTCTACCGAACGAAGGTCAAACCTTTCATCAAGACTCTACAAGACCCAACCGCAGCTCAAACCCACCGGCTTCAAGAATTGTTAACTCTGTCAGAATCCACAATCTATGGGAAACGTCATCGATTCTCCGAAATTAAGAGCTTCGAAGATTTCGTCAACAATGTTCCCATCAATCAGTACAAGGACCTTCAACCGTACATCCAAGAGGAACTAAATGGCAATCAGAATGTACTTTATCCAGAACCTATTTTGCGGTAATGGCAACAAGTGGAACAACTGGTGAACCCAAACTAATTCCATACACCTCAACGACCTGGAAATCAGCAAACCGGTTTCAATTGCTTTATTTTGCTTCCGCAGATAACATTCGACCCTTTCTGCAAGGAAAACTTCTCGCAATCATGGCTCCCTCAATCTACAAACGCACGGAAAATTGGGATATCGGTTACCTTACAGGCTACGGGATGAAGCATGCGAATCCATTTCTGAAAAGTAAAATTGTTCCACGGACTGATGTGTTTGATATTCCTGACTGGGAAGAAAAATTCCGTGAGACAATCCGACAGGCAATTGAAAAACCTAATATCACTGCGTGTATTGGCGTGACTTCATTTGTCATGGCGTTATTACGACGTGCGAAATTTGAGTCACTCGACTGGCTAACCTCTGATCCCAATCTCTCTTCTAAAGCCCGTAAAAGACTACAAGCCGCAATCACTAATGAGAACTCGATTGATTTACAGACCCTTTGGCCCGACCTGTCAGTGGTCTTCTCCTCAGGCGTAGTAAAAGAACTGTACAGTCCCGTAATCAAAGATTTAGTCGGCGATGTACATGTTCACGAAGCATATGCGGGGACTGAGGGTACTTACGGGTTTCAACTCTACGAAGATCAACGCGGCGTCGTACCCGTGGTTGATGACATACTCTTTGAATTCGTTCAGTCACAAGAAGGATCCCTCGCCCCTGATGCAACGACCATTCCTCTCTCCGATGTCAAAATTAACACCCCCTATCGAATTGTAATTACGACTCCCAGTGGATTATGGCGATATGATGTTCATGATTTTGTCATGTTCACCGCGATGGATCCACCAACACTCCAATGTCTGGGCAAAAGCCAAAACACCATTAATATCAGTGGCGAAAAAGTTACGGAAGGCGATATCAGCGTTGCACTCACACTAGCCAGTGAAGACCAAGGATTACTTGTCCGTGAATTCGTAGTTGCTCCAGAAGTAACTGCAAAAGGTGGGACCTATCATATCTTCGCTGAATTCGGACAATCCCCCACGAATCTAGAAATCTTTACGAACCGCTTCGATGTACACTTGCAACAAGTCAATGAGCTATATTTTCATGTTCGGGCAGCCCGAACGATACTTCCTGCAGTGATTCATCCAGTATCCATAGGAACTTTTGATAGCCTAGAACGCCAACGTCTTCGTGAGAACGATAAGGCGATAGGACAAACGAAGATGCCCCGAATCACCAGCCTTGATCATGCTTTAGAGAATCTAGTGTCTACTCTCATTCCGGATTAAGGATAAAAAAAACGCGGGAGTGGTACCTTTACTCTGCTCCTGCATCCTTGTTCTTTTTGAATCAGATTCGGAGAACTGTCTTGGAATTAACCTGCCTTTGCGTAACCCGGTTTGATGAGCAAACCAAGAGCTAGAATACTTAGACCCACCAAATCAACTATTTCAGAAACCCAGGTTAAACCCATCGTGCTCAAGGGCACTTTGAGTGCCTGACCGAACATGGCAATGATAACACCGATAGCCATGACCAATCCGTGAACGTCAGGGAGGCGTTTCCAATACCAGACGAGTAAAAAGGTTGCCACGAAGACGATGAACAGAGCAAAGAGGAAAGGCATCACCCAGAGTCGAACTAGATTGATTTCAGGGGCAAGCCAGATGACTGAAAGGAGAACCGCCATGTAACTTACAACGATGATAGCGCTTAATCGTGGACGCTCATTTAACCAGATAAGAACGGTGGCGATTAGATAGAACAGCATCGTGAAGGAAGTAATAGTCGTTCGTACTTGGAAGATTACCAGTTCAGCGGGAAGAAGACTCAAGTCCATTAAGACATCTAAGCTTTCTCCTCCTGCAGCAAAGAACATAGCAATACCGAAGAGGAAGGGCATATCGGTGAAGAAGCGCTTTTCTCCTCTGAACCATTTCGCAAGGAGAATTACTCCAATAAGGGTCATAACAAAAACTTTGGAAATCTCAATTATCGGAAGAAGAGGTTCTGTCATTGAGGGTCACCAGGGGGCAATTGGTGTATCAGTAATTTGTTTTCGCTTTTAAGCATTTAAACTACCAATCTAGTGAGATATGCAGCTTATGCAAACACTTTCAACTAGGATATGCGGTAGTTACTACTCTTCTCTGAGGATTCCGCATTTCTCGAGTAATTCTACAATGAATTGGTTAGCATCATTTGGTGATTGAAGTAGGGACGGATTTAGCCGGCTGAAAATTTGGTGAATTTGATCAAACTTTTCCAAATAGGTAATATTCGGTTTTACGTTCCCAAGTAGTAAGTCTAGTTCCCGTATCCGACTCCGTACTTGGGTAATTAGGTTGTGGAGACCAGTCCATGTTAGCTGGTCAGTTTGTCCCAATGTGATAATAGATCGTGCTATATCCATGAAGAGGAAGGAAAGGGACCAAGCTGAATCTGCCACCTCTGGGTAAGGCGGAAGTGGAAGTTCGTAGAGAAGATTTGTGTGTTGAAATGCGACTCCTGTTGTGTACCCCCGATCGATTATTAGCTGGTCAGCAATGTATGCTCTGAGGCGGATGATAGTTTCCAGAGTAATGGAGAAAATTGTGGGATCATTATCTTCTAGGTCGTGGGGAATTCGGGGATCCAATGCATACATTGGAGATGATCGAATTGGATAACATTCCAAGTACTGTGGTAGGATCATCTCTGGTGTATTAATTGGCATGTAGTAGGGGTAGTCCTCTTCTGCATGAGCATAGTGTTGAGCAAATCCCAATGGAATGAGGTAATCAATATCATGGCGACTTGGTGTTTGTAATGGATCAGCTACTAAGACGCATGTATCTCGATTAGACCATAAAGGCATCCAAGCCATATGAGGCCATAATTGGTCTTCTTCATCATCGAAAGGCATTGAAATAATCCGAAGGCGCTTATCACTATAGAATGCGTTTTGGATATTTTTTATGGCAGAACGATAGTTCAGTGTCACATCGCGATAGCCTGTAGTAATTAGCATTTGATCAAGAGCGTCATCTCGAAGGCCATAACCTTCACTTAGCCCATCGAGGGGCAACATTGTACTTGGTTCCATTTTAATCAAAAATTAGACGCAATTTGGTTTTTTTATATATCTTACGGAGGTTGGTCGAAAACTGAAACGGGTTTTAGCGATTTTACACCCATTCCTTGAGAATGAGGGAGGTTTCCATGTCAATGACGCCTTTTACTTCCTCAATTTTTTTGAGCGTTTTCGCACGAGTACTACTTAATGTCCGAATTTCGATGCGAATCAGGTAATCCCAGTGTCCTGAGATTGCAGAAACACGGCGAACGCCATGAATGCTTCGAAGTTCACTCATAATATCTCCAGTTCCTGGTCGTAATTTTACAAGTACATAACCCCGCAGTGTAGCCGAAGATAGGGCGATGATGCCTGCAATCACGAATATTGTGCCTGTGAGTTTTAGCATCCAAGATAAGAAATCAGTTGCTGGTGGATTAAAAATGCCGGGTAAGAGGAATGCGCCTAACATTGTCAGGGGGATTCCGAGAACGATTGCAATTGACCCAATACTTTGGACAACGGACATTTTACCTCGACCCAGGGCCTGAAGATAGGCGACAAGCGAGAAGAAGGTTAGCGCTACAGGTAATAGGAGCCATCCCCAAATGACTGGAAGCTGTAACGCAATTAGAACTATTACTTCTGGTGTCAAGAATGGAATCATGAAAAGGGTCATTATGATGTTGATAAAAAGAAGAATCCATAAACGCAAGTTCAGGGAGTCAATGGTGGTTTTAGGACGAATTTCTGTACGTTTAGCTCGGCTTTGGAAGAAAATACTGATCGCTATACTACCAGCCCAGACCGTTATAACAAAAAGGAGTAAGGAAGGATTGAAAAGACCCACCGGGGCTATACCTACCAAAATAACTCCAAAGGTAATCGCGATGATTGAAAGCGCCTCAATGGGGCTGGGCCAATCGCGAATGAGAATGAGGTCTCCAATCATCAAGTAGATGAGTGAAAGACGTGAAAAGGGAATGACAGCGGAGACATCACTACTTTGTCCGGCAACATAATAATAAGCAAATGTAGCCAACCCAGCAAAGATGCCCGCAAGTATTATATCACGAATTATTCTGCGAGATGGCAAAGCAATATGTGCAAAAGAACGATCAAAATGAGTTCCTAAGCTACGACGGCGTGTTCTATTGGTTGGGATACTTAGTACAATGAGTAGGATTACGGTGAAAAGGAGAGCTAACCATTGTTCACTAAGTGCAAAAGCAACCGAAGAATAGATTCCAGGAAGAAATGGATAGAAATATGCTCGGAAGATGAAGACATCAAAGAAGACAGAGAAGGCGTATAATACTCCTGAAATTAGGGCGAGGAAATAGAAGACCGTTTTTGTCCGTTGGGCTCCCATCCGTCGTTCCATCGCGGCACGCAATGCGATTCTCCTCACTCAAATGGTCGTCGTAATTCAGAACTCTTTTTCAACTACGGACGTTGTGACACTTTCTAATCCTTGGATTTTTCCAATATGGTTCACTGTAAGGTCATACAAAGCTTCAAGGTTTGGAAAATTAAATCGTGCAATTACATCATATTCTCCAGTTGTAACCGTAATACTGGTAGCTTCTTGAAGGTCACGTAAAGCATCAACAACGGTTTGAATGTGGCCCATGAAAACCTTGCACATGATGTAGACAGACACTGTCACTATCTTCAGCCTCTTTCATTATTTGTTGCCTTCGTTTCACTCCTTGTGATTAAAGGTTTTCTTCTTCAGCGTAAGAAGCCATGTAGGGTATCGAAGGTCGGTTACACATTAGAAATATGTTCAGTTAGGGTTTCCATCTGGCAACAGGCTTCGATAAAATCTTCAAGAGCATGCCGTTCACTCCCAACACAGTGTCGCGCTTTGATTTGAGCTGAATAAATGGCAAAAAGTAATGATTCACGCAATGCTAGTTCCACTGACATCCCAGATGATATGAACTGAGGTATTTGCCTTAGCATTTCTTTTGCTAAGGGTAATGCCGGACCTCTTGCCTGTTGGGCAATACGGTGTTTTACTGATGAAATTAGCCAGTGACTTTGAGTCATCCCGCTAACGCTCCGATGATTTTCTCCTATAGAGAATATTACTTAAACAACACGTGAACACCCTTATCTCCTTCTGAAGAACTCAAAACGCTAATCCAAACTCAGTACTTCATGTTCCTTGCGTTAAAACGGGAAAAAA
>JAEOSV010000026.1 GCA_016840185.1 Candidatus Hermodarchaeota archaeon
ATAATTCTCAGGGGTGAACACTCGGGCCTTTGTACCTCCTAGTTTGTCCATGATGCCCGAGACTCGACGTTTCAATGAACCTGAAGTAAAAAATGTGATGATGTTGACCGGCAATCCCATTCATCCTACTAATTTTATGTTTGATGGATTCTTCCTAACAGTACGTATTAGCTCCGTATAAAGAGTTAGTAACCTGAATACCAACGGTTTTTTCTCGTTCTCAGGTTGTGTTGATATATCTAAAAGTTCTGGTGAAGTGAAATAAAATTTGGAAAATTGCTAGGCATTAAACCATTTAATAATGAACCGTGAAAAACGAACAAAGCATCTATTGTTAAGGGCAAACATCTCTCGTTTGTCTCATTCATGTATTAACGTGGAGTCCGAGAAATGAGTTACTTGGCAAGATTTTTTGGAATGAAAGATGCGACTAACGAAGGACTCCGCATCGCTAGAATCATGGCCATTCTATTACCGGCATTTGCCGCATCGTTTCAAATCTCCACGACCTTCTATATGATTTTCATCGCCGAAGCACTCGGTAACGGTGACTATTTTGCTGGGCTAGCCCTCGTCGGAATCCTCGTGGTTATTCAAATGGCTGTCCAAACCGCACTGGATTATCCCACCGCGGCACTAGGTGATTGGATCGGCCATCGTTGGATAATTGCCTCCGCCCTGTTCTGCTTTGGGCTTGCCTTTTGGCTTACATCCATGGTAACCATAACGACGCCATTTTGGTTCTTCATCCTCATCTACGTCCTCTTTGGATTGGGTGCTTCCCAAGAAAGCGGTGCATTTCAGGCTTGGTTTGATAACAACTACCAAGTAGCAATGCCTCAAGACACAGATCGGAAACAATACGGTGTATTTTCCGGAAAAATCGGCATGCTGTTCCAAATTGTATCCATTTGCGTACTCATTCCGGGAAGCATTCTTGCCTTAATCTATGAGCGGACCTGGGTATTTTGGATCCAAGCCATTATGTGCATGGTCTTAGCAGTCATCATCTTAATTGTGGTCAAAGACCTACCAGGAGTTCGTAAAAAGGATCAAGGGCGACCTTCCATACGCGAATATGGAGGGATTCTAAAAGATGGCATTAAATTTACATTCTCCGCGAAATTTGTAGCCTTCACCGTCTTTGGCGAAGTGCTCATCTGGGCAACCGGAACCCTATGGTGGAACATCTTGCTTTTCCCACTCTATTTCAGCTTCCTCCTCTCTGAGGTCATGGTATCCTTCTTTCGCACCGTCATCTTCGCCCCAGAAGCAGTGATACAAGAAAGAAGCGGTATTTGGGCAAAACGTTTTGATCCAGTGAAATGGGTCCCACGATTCCGACTGCTCCAATTCTGCGGGTTCCTATTCTACATGCTCCTCGCCATCACAACGCTCATATTCCCACCTGTTCCAGGTGCCCCTCTCCTATTCATTCCCATTCCATGGCTTGCCCTCTTTCCAGCACCTCATTTCACCGTAATCTTACTCTTTATTCCAATCACGTCATTAATCCCCATCACATTGATTTTCATCATTTTCCTAGTTGGTGATGTCTTCGCTTCCTTAGCTCAGGTTCTGCATCAGCGAGTGTTAATCGATGTGGTTCCCACACGGTTCCGGAATAGTTTCTATTCCTTCCGACCAACCCTGGCATTGCTGGTAGCCATGCCTCTTATCCTCTTTTTCAGCTGGTTGCTCCCCATCTACCAATTTCCCATTACTCTCGCCCTTGTCTCCCTCGTCGCCCTTGCAGGGGCATATTTGACGAAGAAGGGCTATGATAATCCAATCACAAAAGCCCAGGAGCTTCCTGATGAAGCAGCAGACACCGTTGAACCCGAACTCCTTCCCGTCTAAAGAGTAATCCGCGTACAGGGTACATCTGGGTCCCCTTCCATATATCGTCGGAGTATTCCCGGTTTGGTCATACCAAGAATCGCTACTTCTGCCCCCGCCTTAAGAATCGATTCAAACCTTTTGATTTCGTCAAGTTTTCCCCGCATCCCCTTGGTGATATCCGGGGTCGAAGCTTTATCAGCAAGTTTTTCATAATCCTCAATACGTGCCAAAGAAATTCGGGGAATAAGTTCTGCTTTGGGATCAAGTTTCGGATCTGCAGTATAGATGCCAGCGACATCAGTAGCAAAGATTACATCCCGTGGATTGAGCAGCCGGGAGAGCAATTGAACCACCTTATCACCAGAACAAACACTGAATCCTCGCTGGGAATCTGCACACATATCTCCCCCAATTAAAAGCGTCATGCCCAGGTCCAAATACTGTCGAAGTCCGCCACTAAAGTGTCCGGTGATTTCACCTTCAGTCATGAAGAAGATGTTACTTGGGAGAAAAAGAACGGGGGCAAGACCTGCTTCGGTTAATGCTTCGCTGACCGCCATTCTTAGTTGAAAGACTTCAACCATGGTTTTCGAAAGGTCTGGGAGTTGCTCGGGTCTCTTATAGCCTTCATAGAGCTTTCGGTTGATGACAGGTACATGTCCAAAACTTCCCACGCCATGGACAATGACACAAGGTCCCAGCACTTCAGCGATTTCTTTGCTAATCTGAATTAACCGATCATCACGTAAGGTGTATGGGGTACTCTTGTCGGTGATGAGGGAACCACCCAGTTTGATGATAGACAGTTTTTCTGGCAAGGGATCGACCAGCTCCTTTCTCAGAACCGCACGTGCACTCCCGCATTCCACCGCAATGGCAGAATAGTTAGAATATGGGTTACAACCCTGAAAAGGGCTTCTGAATTATCTTAGAAAATCGGTCCAATATGCCAAATGGGATAGGTGTACAAACCGAGCCATGCTAGAATAAAGATAGTAATCAATGCGAAGATAGGAACAAGAAGGTTATCCAGATTTCGAGGGCTAAAGACCTCAATGATTGTACAAACAAGACAGACAACCAGAATTGGAAGTATGAGCGCGGTGACGTTCACCGATGCCCACAGTGGGTCGAGAACTAACCAGAAAACGAAGAGGAG
>JAEOSV010000207.1 GCA_016840185.1 Candidatus Hermodarchaeota archaeon
TCACACAGGTGGATAATCATCATGCACAAGGTCTCTACACCAAGTATGGTTTCAAAGTGATAGGTCAGACTTGGCATTACTTCGTTCCCTTCAACACCTTACACCCAACAGGACAGTTTACTCTACATAATCTAAAAACCGAAGAACATCAAGCCATAGCAACACTCTTTCCACAAGGACTTCCGCTAGGTGCAATCCAGCAATTCATAAAACGAAAGCACGACCTCTATACGCTCAAAAACAGCTCCAATCAAATTCTTGGGGCAACACGATTCACCCCAAGTTTTCCAGGATGTTTTCCCTTCGAATTACTTGAACTAACAGCTTTCGATGACTATGTCTTAGCATTCCAATCATTATGTGATCCCCCTTCAGAATTACTTCGAATAACCTTCCATGAGAATGAACAACTAGCTTCATTATGTGAAACGCGGGGTTATCGGCTTCATCACAAATTGTATAGAATGCAACTCATTTTGAAAAAATAAAGAAGGGGATGGAGGCCTCTGCCTCCATTTCGGTTTACTTAGTAGTTCCCCGACGGCGAAGGACTAATAGAAGGATGATAATCACAACAATGATGATTATTACAATTAGGCCAATCAACCACAGAAGTATTGGGGGAAGGAAAGGAATTACTGGGTTAGATATTGTGAATGTGTTGTCTGAGATATCTTCAGACATTACTTGACCATCTTCGACAGCAACTCGAATCCGATATTGATCACCATTATACACTGTTGCAGTGTTCCACTGAATACTAGTATTCGTCAAACCAGTAGCGATTGGAAGCCAACTACCACCATCATCAGGACTGACGAAAACTTCAACGAAGAGGTCATCAAAATCAAAGTCATCCATCGTCCATGAAATGGTGATTGTCCCATTCAGCGTTTCTCCACCATTCGGTGCGTCAACATGAACTATTGGAGCCCGGTTCGCCGTTAGCCAATCCATTGTATTCACTAAGAGACGGGCGTTATCGAGTTGATCAATACTCTTTGTTTTATTGTCACCCCAATGAGCCGCATTTACGAAATCATCCCAAATGTTCGTATCTCCGATTCCAGCAAAGCGGCCACGACCCGACTCTAACGCTCCTAGAATACAAACCCCTGCGGCACTTGATGCATTACCCCATTGCGAATTCGTATCACCGTCCATAAAGACTACTGAGGTAGCGCTGCCTGGGATTGACCAAAAGCCGGAACCTCCGAAATAGACGAGTCCACTAATCGCGTTGGTGATGGGATGTGCTGCGAAGTTATTACTATCAAGAAGTATTTGTCCGAAAGCACCTCCTCCAGTGTTGTCGTCTAAGTCGTATAACTCGTCCGTAACAGCGTATCGAAATCCGAACTCAAGTGCGACTGCACGGGTTTCGTAGCCAAAAAGGAACCAGTCATAGAGTGTGAGTAATCCGTGTCCTTCAACATCTACATACTGTTTCAGGGAATCCAGTTCGCTAGCATTATAGGTCCCAATCGAGTT
The DNA here is from genome assembly GCA_016840185.1 of Candidatus Hermodarchaeota archaeon. The sequence goes on from JAEOSV010000207.1 coordinate 1,492, forward strand.
TGCCAGAACAAGTGCATCGCTTGTTGCCAAAAAACCCGGATCAAACCGCAACATTGCCTTGACACCGTAGCCGGCATTCCGAAGTGTTTGAGTCACCCCGTAATATCCACCTGTCGAGAATCCTGCTTGACCGAGCCAGCGAATAACGTTGATGCCAAATAATGCATTGTTACTTTTCGCCAACAAGGGGTTGCTCGTGTCGTTATACCAATGAGACATGTCTGTCGTGACTACAACCCGCCCTTCGCCATATTCAAAAGCAACGGCTACTGGAAGATTCTGTCCCGAAGGACTTCCAGGAGGCGTGGTATACCAGCCCGCTGTCCCATCATTATCCGTTCGAATCAACGGAATAGCATTAGCCGGAGTCTCATTGAGCGCTGTTGCATGAAGGAGTGTGACCTCATCAACTCCATTCATCACTGGATGGTTTGCAAGATTATTGCCGCTGAATTTAGGCCAATAGTCATACGAATCGTAGTCGTTACTGTCATTGAGTACGCCAGCATAGAAATCAACTCCAAAAGTTCGGGCTAATTGATAGCAAGCAGTCGTAAGGAATGAAGTAGATTCACCGATAATCAAGACGCTGCCACCATAGATTACATAATCTTTGATGGCGTCTAGTTCGTTTGCGGTGTAATCGGTACTCGGTCTAACAAAGACAAGTACATCGTAGGAATTGATTGTCGAAGTACTCCAAGAGGTCATGTTATTGACGCCAAAACCTGTTCCTTCAAGGATTTGAGCAAAATCACCATACCCAGAGCCGTCATCTTCATAGCCATAGATGTCATCGTTGTCACTGTCGATTACGTTCCAAGGTGTATGTGTCTCATCAAACAAGACATCTATCTGAACCGGATTTACTTGAATGGAATAGAAGGGCATATGGCTTTCATCAAAGATAATTGTCTTTTCAGGAATGATAGGATGAGCAAGCCAATGGATGATGTTTCGCGCTAGAACCTCATTATCGCTGTCGAAATAGTTGAATGTACCATCGGAATCCGCATCGGCTCTCGTCCAACAATCACCGTCACCCGAGACAACGATACGACCGAGACCAAGTTGGTATTCAAAAGCAACAAGTCCTGCGACACCACTTGCAACATTTCCACTGTTATCATAACGACTGAGGTCATCGGAATCAGTGATTAGGAGCGGAGTGCTTTCCATCGGATATCGAACTAAACCGTCACCATAATAGGTTTCAACTCGAGATACGCCTGCGGTAATTGGGTGGTCACCAAAATTCCCAGAACGATTCCAATAAAGCCAATAGTCCATACCAATGAAATCGTTGAGATCTGAAAGGGGATCATTACTCAAAGTAACTTTAAAATATCCCGCAATATCGGAACCGATGTTCAATCGGTCACCGATGATGAACAGCCCACCTCCATGAGCTACAAACTCATGAAGGAATGCTAACTCACTTGGTGTATATGAGGAGCTGGGCGTTACAGTTACGAAGATGTCAGCTGACATGATGGTTGAAGGATTCCAAGTGGGCATTGCCTCAACGGTATAGCCTTGTGCGATCATATCGGTTGAGAAATTGTTGTATTGGGTTGCAATGTAATTGTTCCAGGAAGGTGAATGGGATTCATCAAACACAATGTGTTGACCCTGCATCGGAACATAGTAATTATCTACTGCCTTCGTGTTATTGTAAAGGTTTAATGAGCCATTGTTGAAAAAGAAGGATGAGCACATTAAACCTACAAGAACAACGATCAAGAATCGATTATTCTTAATCAAAGTAATCACATTCCAGTGATTTGCATTTGTAACTCAAACCAGTATTAAATGATGTACCAGTTTTCAATCTGAGTCCCGCAGCAAATCAAACCTGAGCAATACAGGCTAATTAGATTATTAAAAGGTTATTTGCATCGATTGGAGGATAATTCTATCTCGACGTTGACAAGGCTAAAATAGTGCCTTGATACCCTTTTGTATCGAACTTTTCCTTAAGGTGGAAAAACCAATGGCACCTGAAGAAAAACTCCCTATTGAGAGCCAACCAAATGCATTACCCGATGAAATCGACCCTGAAAAATACGTTATCGCAACCTACTATTTTGGAGCTCCGATTGGTCTGCCAATTAAAGATATTTGCGAAATGGCTGCAGTTGAGCAGAGCACGGGAACCTGGGTACTTGTACCCGGCGAAACCCCTCAGATGCGGAAAAAATACGTAGCAAAAGTAATTGGAATCTATGAAGGTCCATATCCTGAATATAGTCAGCCAAAAGATGTCACGCATCGGCATTATGTTGTCCAAGTTGCATTTCCTTGGATTAATTTTGGTCAGCAAATTCCCATGCTATTGTCTACAGTTGTAGGTAATATTAGTATGGGAGGACGGGTTAAGGTATTAGATCTTAGGTTTCCAAAAAGCTGGCTGAAGGGATTCCAAGGTCCAAAGTTTGGCACGAAGGGTGTTTTCAAAGTTTTAGGTGTGAAGAATCGTCCATTACTCAATAACATGATTAAACCTTGTACCGGATACCCGCCTAAGGTTGGAGCTAAGTTACTGTATGAAGCGGCTCGGGGTGGAGCGGACATCATCAAAGATGATGAGCTCATTGCGGATCCCGTGTTCAATCGTATCACCGATCGCCTCCCCCTCTATATGGATGCCATTGATAAAGCCAATTCTGAGAAAGGGGAAAAAACCCTGTACACCATCAATATCACTGACCGAATTCCACAACTCATGGAAAATGCTGAAGCTGCCCTTGAGCATGGTGCCAATGCCTTAATGATTAACTACCTGGCGGTTGGGTACAGTGCTGTAAGGCAAGTCACTGATGATCCCAGCATCAACGTGCCGGTTCTTGGGCACATGGATATTGCTGGAGCCATGAGTTACTCACCTATTAGTGGATTATCCACTCAGCTAGTTATTGGGAAACTGCCAAGGCTTGCCGGGGTGGATATTGAAGTCTTTCCTGCACCTTATGGGAAGGCTCCGTTACTCAAACAACGCTACATCGAAATGGCCCGAGCCATGAATTACCCCCTTCACCACATCAAACCCACGATGCCCATGCCCAGTGGAGGCATCACACCCGGACATGTACCCATGGTGATGGAAGATTTAGGCGCTGAAATCATGATTGGCACAGGAGGCGGAATACATGCCTTCCCAGCTGAACATGGTGGACCTTCAGCAGGCGCACGAGCCTTCCGCCAAGCGATTGACGCTACAGTGAAAGGAATTTCCCTGAAAGATTATGCCGAAGATCATGCAGAATTGAAAGTTGCATTAGACAAATGGGGAACTGGAAAAACCGGGTTCGAAATGTGATCCTCTTGAGTGGAACTTACGTCGTCTTTCTTAAGTTCTGGATATAAAAAAAGTAGGGAGAAAGGTATCTGAAAAAGATACCTTTTACTTTCTGCGACGGCGTATAACAAAGATTGCTCCTATAGAGAGAAGTAGTCCAAGTGCGATGGCTTCAATTGGGAATCCAGGGATTCCTGGTGGGAGGGTTATGGGTGGTAATTCAATGTAGGTACTAACCACGTTACTCCATGGACCAACAAGTGTATTATTGTCGATGGCTCGCACGCGGAAATAGTAGGTGTCATTGGACAGGAAAGAGAAACTGTAAAACGTGTCAGTGGTCGTGTCGCTTTGGCCAATGATGTTGAAACTGGGGTCAGCACTGGTTTCGACGTAGTAGTAGTCGATGATCCCATCAGAGTCGGTTGCAGCGGTCCAATTGAGAGGCACTTGAAAACCGATCACGGTAGCTCCTGGATTAGCAAGGACTGGAGCAGAGGGTGGTTGATACAATCGGATGGCGTTCCCTATAATTTTGTCAGTTTCAGAGTGGCGATTAAAGCAGTCGAATCCCATCACGACTAAATGTCCAATCCCAATGGGCTTGTGAACGAGAATCGGATCTCCGTCGATGCTGTCCGAAGCGACAACTGTGGTCTCTGTGGTGTTGAAACTCAAGGATCCATCAGGAGCTGAAAATGCTGTGACTCCATCGACTAAAGGATTGGCAGGTTCATCGATGACAATTGAAGCGAAGACTCTGTCGTCCACATCAATGAAGGTGAAGTGTCCGGTTTCGTTAAGAATTCGGGCTGTGGCCCCACGATCAGTTGTTCCAAAGGAAAAATATGTCATTAGGAGAACGATACCACCATCAGCGAAGAAGGCGGTTAGGGGAGTCTGCCAGGCAGTGGCTACGTCAGTGATGTTTTCTGCGGTGATAGCCTCTTGTTCGAGAACAAGCAGAATATCATGGTTCGGGAGCTCAGCAGCAAGATCAGTGTAGGAGGTTAGGTTGGTTCGTGTGTAATCGGTGCCATGGGTAGCGTTGATTGCATCCCACACATTCACAACTTCACCAATGGGACTGTTATCAGCAAATTCCGTGTAGTACAGAATCCTCGGAGTAACCGTTGGTTGCGGTAATGCCGCAAGAATAGTTGTTGGAGTTGTGTGAAATCCTGTAAACCAAGTGGAGGCAAAGGGTAGCAGCAATGTACAGAGGGCAAAAAGGGGTACAATATTACGGTTAATTCGCATTTTTTGTAACCTCGATATTACCAGCATTACTCGATACCGAGTAATCACTCCAATGATTCGAAAAATCACTATTAAGTGTGCCGAGGAAAGGTTGAGACGATAGATTTCAACCCGTATTACTTTGAATTGAAAATTTGAGGGGATATTCGGTTACTTTCCCTATTCATGATATCAAATGCAAAAATCTGAACCTGCCGGTTCCCATGAGTTTTTGTTAGGACTCAAAGGTTGTTGTTTTTAGAACTGGTGGTTACCTATGAAGGTGTCGAGTACATTTCTTTTGTTAATGCTTGTAGTATCACAATTTGCAGTGTTCCCCTTTGCTCTTCTTGGACACACGCATGGAGTGTTTGCTCAGAATGGTGGAACGGAGTTTGGTACGAATATTCGAGTGACTGATGGCTCATCACCGTATACCGACCAAGTGGAACCGACAATGTCTATCCTCAGTGATGGACGTATTCTCGTGGGGTGGAAGGAAGCAGATTCCCACAACGGTCCTGGGCGACGAGTTGGCTTTGCTTACTCGACTGATGACGGAGTCTCCTATACATCTAATATTCTCATGACTCGTATGTCCAGTAATAACTGGCAATCGGATCCTTGGCTCGTCGCGGATGCAAACGATGATGCCTACTTCGTCTGGATTGAGTTCAATGACATCGCCCAAAACTATCCGCCCGAGGGCATTGGCGTCGCAAAAACCACAGATGGCGGTGATACATGGGACACTCCCGTCAACGCCGCTGATACGCCAGAATTTGATGACAAGGAAACTGCCTGTATCGATTCAGACGGCAATCTCTACATCGTCTGGGATCATTTCACCCTGAACGAAAGTTACCATATCCAAGATGTTGATTTACGCTTGACCAATTCTACTGATGGCGGGGCTACATTTTCCCCCACCACTGTTCCCGCTGAACCTGCAATTCCCTATATCCATTGTTCCTCGAATAACACGCTGTTTATCACCTACATCAATGGAACCACTGACGAAGCTCCTAACACTCAGATCTTCTTAACACGCTCAACTGATCGGGGTAATACCTGGTCACCAAGCATCCTAGTAAATCCTATTTACGACGAAGTTGATCTCATCACCGTCGTCAATACTGATAGTGCTCAGAACGTCTACGTAGCCTATGCTGCTGGCTTCACTGACAACAAAGA
>JAEOSV010000208.1 GCA_016840185.1 Candidatus Hermodarchaeota archaeon
AATGCGCAAGGATGAATGGGATATCTTTCAACAATTAGATACTGAGATTTTCGACCCGCATGACCATTTCAGTGAAGAATTCTTTGATAAACGTGTGACCCTGCCTGGGTTCTTTGCAATGGAAACGAAATCTGAGAATTTGGTTGGATATCTGATATTAGGTAAGTTTACTGATGAAATTGCCCACCTTGGACGAATTGGTGTCAAAAAAACTTTGCAAAGTCAAGGCTTAGGCTCACAGTTAATGGAATATGCAATTGATTGGCTTACAAAACAGGAAGGAGTAACTGAAATACAACTTTTCACACAGGTTGATAATCATCATGCTCAAGGGCTCTACACAAAGCATGGCTTCAAAGTTATTGGTCAGACTTGGCATTTCTTCGTTCCCTTTGACACCCTTAATCCAACAGGAAAGTTCACCATACATAAACTCGAATCCGATGAACTTCAAACCATAGCGACACTCTTTCCACAAGGACTTCCAGTTGGTGCTATCCAGCGATTTCTAGAACGTGGGCACGATCTCTACACGCTCAAAGATGTCTCTAATCGTATTATTGGGGCAACCCGATTCACACCGAGTTTTCCCGGTTGCTTCCCCTTTGAATTACTCGAACTCTCTGCGTTCGATGACTATGTCCTATCATTCCAATCATTATGTGACCCTCCCTCAGAATTACTTCGAATTACCTTCCATGAGAATGAACAACTAGCTTCATTATGTGAAACACGTGGGTATCAGCTTCATCACAAATTGTTTAGAATGCAACTCGGCTTGAAAAAATAAAGAAGGGGATGGAGGCGGGTGCCTCCATTTCGGTTTACTTAGTAGTTCCCCGACGGCGGAGGACCAATAGAAGGACAATAATCACAACAATGATGATGATTATTATTAGGCCAATCAACCACAGCAGTATTGGGGGAAGGAAAGGAATTACTGGGTTAGAAATTGTGAATGTGTTGTCTGAGATATCTTCGGACATTACCTGACCATCTTCGACAACAACTCGAATCCGATATTGATCACCGTTATACACTGTTGCAGTATTCCACTGAATGCTTGTATTCGTCAGACCAGCAGCGATTGGGAGCCAACTACCACCATCATCAGGGCTGACGAACACTTCAACGAATAAGTCATCAAAATCAAAGTCGTCCATCGTCCATGAAATGGTGATTGTCCCATTCAGCGTTTCTCCACCATTTGGTGCGTCAACATGAACTATTGGAGCCCGGTTCGCCGTTAGCCAGTCCATTGTATTCACTAAGAGACGGGCGTTATCGAGTTGATCAATACTCTTTGTTTTATTGTCACCCCAATGAACTGCATTTACGTAATCATCCCAGATGTTCGTATCACCGATTCCGGCAAAGCGGCCACGACCCGACTCTAATGCTCCTAGAATACACACCCCTGCGGCACTTGATGTATTACTCCATTGCGAATTCGTATCACCGTCCAAATAGACCACTGAGGTGGCGCTGCCTGGTATTGACCAAAAGCCAGTACCTCCGAAATAGACTAGGCCACTAATCGCGTCGGTGATGGTGTGTGTTGCGAAGTTATTACTATCGAGAAGGATTTGTCCGATAGCACCTGCTCCGGTGTTGTCGTCTAGGTCGTTTAAGTAATCATCTAGAGCGTATCGAAATCCAAACTCTAGTGCGACTGCACGTGTTTCATAGCCAAAGAACCACATATCCATTAGTGTGAGTAATCCGTGTCCTCCAACATCTACGTACTGTTTCAGGGAGTTCAGTTCACTGGCATTGTAGATCCCAATCGAGTTCACCAGAACAAGTGCGTCACCTGTTGCCATGAAACCGGGGTCAAAGCGCAGCATCGCCTTGACGCCGTACCCAGCACTTCGAAGCGTTTGGGTCATACTGTAGTAACCACCTGTTGAGAATCCTGCTTGACCGAGCCAGCGAATAACGTTGATGCCAAATAACGCATTGTTGCTTTTAGCCAATAAGGGATTGCTAGTGTCATTATACCAATGAGACATGTCACAGGTAACTACAACCCTCCCTTCGCCATATTCAAAAGCAACGGCTACTGGAAGATTTCGTCCTGAAGGGCTTCCTGGAGGTGTGTTATACCAGCCAGCAGTCCCATCATTATCTGTTCGAATCAACGGAATAGCGTTTGCCGGGGTTTGGTTAAGCGCTGTTGCGTGTAGGATTGTGACCTCATCAACTCCATTCATTACTGGATGGGTTGCAAGATTATTCCCACTGAATTTGGGCCAATAGTCATACGTATCGTATTCGTTACTGTCGTTGAGTATACCAGCATAGAAGTCAACACCAAAAGTTCGAGCCAATTGATAGCAAGCAGTTGTGAGGAAAGAGGTAGATTCAGCGATAATCAAGACGCTACCACCATAGACTACATAACCTTTGATAGAATCTAGTTCGTCGGCGGTGTAATCTGTGCCGGGTCGAACAAAGACCAGCACATCGTAGGAATTGATTGTTGAAGTACTCCAAGAGGTCATATTATTGACGCCAAAGCCAGCGCCTTCAAGAATTTGGGCAAAATCACCATACCCAGCACCATCATCTTCAAAGCCATAGATTCCATCGTTGTCACTATCGATTACATTCCAAGGTGTATGGGTTTCATCAAATAAGACGTCTATCTGAACCGGATTAACTTGAATGGAATAGAAGGGCATATGGCTTTCATCAAAGATAATTACCTTTTCAGGAATCACAGGATGGGCAAGCCAGTGGATGATATTTCGGGCTAGAACTTCATTATCACTGTCGAAATAATTGAATGTACCATCGGAATCCGCATCAGCTCTTGTCCAACAATCACCGTCACCTGAAACCACAATTCGACCGAGACCAAGTTGATATTCAAAGGCGACAAGTCCTGCGACTCCACTTGCAACATTTCCACTGTTATCATATCGGCTGAGGTCATCCGCATCTGTGATTAGGAGCGGTGTGGCTTCCATCGGATATCGAACTAATCCATCACCATAATAAGTTTCTACACGAGATACGCCTGCAGTAATTGGATGGTCGCCAAAATTCCCAGAACGGTTCCATAAGAGCCAATAGTCCATGCTAATGTAATCGTTGAGATCTGAAAGGGGATCATTACTTAAAGTGACTTTGAAATAGCCTGCAATATCCGAACCGACATTCAATCGGTCTCCGATGATGAACAGTCCGCCTCCCTGAGCTACAAACTCATGAAGGAATGCTAGCTCACTTGGTGTATATGAGGAGCTGGGCGTTACAGTGACAAAGATATCAGCTGACATGATGGTTGAAGGATTCCATGTGGGCATTGCCTCAACGGTATAGCCTTGTGCAATCATATCGGTTGAGAAATTGTTGTATTGGGTTGCGATGTAGTTGTTCCAATGGGGTGAATGGGATTCATCGAACACAATGTGTTGACCCTGAACCGGGACATTGTAGTTATCTATAGCATTCGTGTTGTTGTAAAGGTTTAGTGAGCCATTGTTGAAAAAGAAGAATGAGCACATTAAACCTACAAGAACAACGATCAAGAATCGATTATTCTTAATCAAAGTAATCACATTCCAGTGATTTGCATAAGTTAACTCAAACCAGTATTACATGATGTACCAGTCTTCAATCTGAGTCCCGCTGCAAATCAAACCTGAGCATTACAGGCTAATTAGACTATTAAAAGGTTATTTGCATCGGTTGGAGGATAATTCTATCTCGACCTTGATAAGGCTAAAATAGTGCCTTGATACCCTTTTGTATCGAACTTCTCCTTAAGGTGGAAAAACCAATGGCACCTGAAGAAAAACTCCCTATTGAGAGCCAACCAAACGCATTACCCGATGAAATCGACCCAGAAAAATATATCATCGCAACCTACTATTTCGGAGCCCCGATTGGCCTGCCAATCAAAGATATTTGCGAAATGGCCGCAGTTGAGCAAAGCACGGGAACCTGGGTACTTGTACCCGGCGAAACCCCTCAAATGCGGAAAAAATACGTAGCAAAAGTAATTGGAATCTATGAAGGTCCATATCCTGAATATAGTCAGCCAAAAGATGTCACGCATCGGCATTATATTGTCCAAGTTGCATTTCCTTGGATTAATTTTGGTCAACAAATTCCCATGCTATTGTCTACAGTTGTGGGCAATATTAGTATGGGAGGACGGGTTAAGGTATTAGATCTTAGGTTTCCAAAAAGTTGGCTGAAGGGATTCCAAGGCCCCAAGTTCGGCACGAAGGGCGTTTTCAAAGTCTTAGGTGTGAAGAATCGTCCATTACTCAATAACATGATTAAACCTTGTACCGGATACCCGCCCAAGGTTGGAGCTAAGTTACTGTATGAAGCCGCTCGGGGTGGAGCTGACATCATCAAAGACGATGAGCTCATCGCAGATCCCGTTTTCAATCGTATCACCGAACGCCTTCCACTCTATATGGATGCCATTGACAAGGCGAATTCGGAGAAAGGAGAAAAAACCCTGTACACCATCAACATCACGGACCGTATTCCAAAACTCATGGAGAATGCCGAGGCTGCCCTTGAGCATGGTGCGAATGCCTTGATGATTAACTACCTGGCAGTTGGTTACAGTGCAGTTCGCCAGGTCACAGATGATCCAAGCATCAACGTGCCAGTTCTAGGACACATGGATATTGCTGGAGCAATGAGTTATTCACCCATTAGCGGATTATCCACCCAGCTTGTTATCGGGAAATTGCCACGACTTGCAGGGGTGGATATTGAGGTATTTCCTGCACCCTATGGGAAGGCTCCGTTACTCAAACAACGGTACATCGAAATGGCTCGAGCCATGAATTACCCCTTTCACCACATCAAACCGACGATGCCCATGCCCAGTGGCGGCATCACACCCGGACATGTACCCATGGTGATGGAAGATTTAGGCGCTGAAATCATGATTGGAACGGGAGGTGGAATCCATGCCTTCCCGGCTGAACATGGCGGACCTTCAGCAGGGGCACGGGCCTTCCGCCAGGCGATTGACGCGACAGTGAAGGGGATTTCTCTGAAGGATTATGCTGAAGACCATGCAGAATTGAAAGTTGCGCTAGACAAATGGGGAACCGGAAAAACAGGATTCGAAATGTAATCCTCTTGAACAGGACTTACGGTTTCTTCCTCAGATTTTGGGAATGGAAAAAAGAAGGGATGAAAGGTATCTGAAAGAGATACCTTTTACTTTCTGCGACGACGTATGACAAAGATTGCCCCTAAGGAAAGTAGCAGTCCGAGTGCGATGGCTTCGATTGGGAATCCTGGGATTCCTGGTGGTAAGGTTATGGGTGGTAGTTCGATATAGGTGCTAACAACGTTGCTCCATGGACCGACGAGTGTATTATTGTCGATGGCTCGAACGCGGAAATAGTAGGTATCATTGGAAAGGAAGGAGAAGCTGTAAAACGTGTCAGTTGTCGTGTCGCTTTGACCAATGATGTTGAAACTAGGATTCGCGCTGGTTTCAACATAGTAGTAGTCGATGACACCGTCTGAATCAGTTGCCGCGGTCCAATTAAGGGAAACTTGGAAACCAACCACAGTGGCTCCTAGATTCGCAAGGACTGGGGCAGAGGGCGGTTGAAACAATCGGATAGCGTTTCCTAGAATTTTGTCAGTTTCAGAGTGACGATTAAAGCAGTCAAATCCCATGACGACTAGATGTCCAACACCAATGGGTTTGTGCACGAGAATCGGATCTCCGTCGATGTTGTCTGAAGCGACAACTGTAGTTTCCGTGGTGTTGAAACTCAATGTTCCATCGGGAGCTGAAAATGCCGTGACACCATCTACTAAAGGATTGGTGGGTTCATCGATGACAATTGAAGAGAAGACTCTGTCGTCTACATCTACGAAGGTGAAGTGTCCGGTTTCGTTGAGAATTCGGGCTGTGGCCCCACGATCAGTTGTTCCAAAGGAGAAGTACGTCATCAGGATAACGATGCCACCATCAGCAAGGAAAGTTGTTAGGGGTGTTTGCCAGGCGGTGGCTACGTCAGTGATGTTTTCTGCGGTGATAGCCTCTTGTTCGAGAATAAGTAGAATATCATGGTTCGGGAGCTCAGTAGCAAGATTAGTGTAGGAGGTTAGATTGGTTCGTGTGTAATCAGTGCCATGGGTAGCATTGATTGCATCCCACACATTCACTACTTCGCCAATAGGACTGTTATCAGAAAATTCTGTGTAGTAAAGAATTCGTGGGGTAACTGTAGGTTGGGGTAATGCAGCCATTGTAATTGAAGGACTTGTATGAAACCCTGTAAACCAGATAGAGGCAAAGGGTAGCAGTATTGTGCAGAGAGCAAAAATGGATACAATTCTACGATTAATTCGCATATTTGTAACCTCGATATTACCAGTATTACTCGCTAACGAGTAATCATTCAAACGATTCTAAAAATCACTATTAAGTGTGCCGACTTTCGACTATATTCTGAACCAAATACAACCTGATCATTTCCAACTTTGTCGGAGTATGTCTTTGCTTTCAAAGGAACAGGCATTTCGGTTTCTTTCACGAATCGATGTGTTTTATGAGGAAATCTGAACCTGCCGGTTCCCATGAGTTTTTTACTGGTTCATCAGCGGAATTATTTCAGAATTGGTGATTGATGATGAAAGTTTCGAGCACGTTTCTATTAGTTATGCTTATTGTGTCACAATTTGTAGTATTCCCATTTGCTCTTCTTGGGCAAACTCAGGGAGTGCTGGCTCAGAATGGTCAATTAGAGTTTGGAACAAATATCCGAGTAACCGATGGAACTTCTCCCTATACTGATCAAGTGGAACCAACTATGACAATTCTCAGTGATGGACGCATTCTTGTTGGATGGAAGGAGGCAGATTCACACAACGGTCCTGGGCGGCGTGTTGGCTTCGCTTACTCGACTGATGACGGAGTCTCCTATACACCCAACATTCTCATGACTCGCATGTCCAATAATAATTTTCAATCGGATCCTTGGCTTGTCGCGGATTCAAACGATAATGCTTACTTCGTCTGGATTGAGTTCAATGATATTGCACAGAATTATCCGCCCGAGGGCATTGGCGTCGCAAAAACCACGGATGGCGGTGATACATGGGACACTCCTGTCAACGCCGCTGATACGCCTGAATTTGATGATAAGGAAACTGCTTGCATCGATTCGGATGGTAATCTCTACATCGTCTGGGATCATTTCACCCTGAACGAAAGTTACCATATCCAAGACGTTGATTTACGCTTAACCAATTCTACTGATGGCGGGGCTACATTTTCCCCCACCAGTGTTCCAGCCGAACCTGCCATCCCCTATATCCATTGCTCCGCAAATAACACACTTTTCATCACTTACATTAACGGTACCACTGACGAAGCCCCCAACACTCAAATCTTCTTAACACGCTCAACTGATCGGGGTGATACCTGGTCACCAAGCATCCTAGTAAATCCTATTTACGACGAAGTTGATCTCATCACCGTCGTCAATACTGATAGTGCTCAGAACGTCTACGTAGCCTATGCTGCTGGCTTCACTGACAACAAAGA
>JAEOSV010000209.1 GCA_016840185.1 Candidatus Hermodarchaeota archaeon
CCGAGGGAGGTGTCGTCGCTGCGTTTGGTGGCGGGGACGACAAGAGGTGGGATGACGATGAGTTTGGTGGTTTCATCCTCACGTTTTAACCCAGCCAAATAGACGGGGAGATAGATGGGGGTCTTTAGGTTTCCAGAGAGGGGGGTCCCGGATTCGGTGAGGTATTCTTCAAAGGTGGTAAGTTGGTTTTGGCTGTGTACGATGTGCTGCTGAATGAGGTCATCAATTTCGGTAGCGTGGGTTTCGAGTTGGTCGAATCGGTCGCGGGTTTCTTGGAGTCGAATTAGTCTTTCATCTTCCAGTGCGTCTATTCGTTTGATTTCTGTTTTTTCTTGGGCTTCGAAGGTGTGTCGGAGTTTGGCTTTGCGGTCTTGGGCATCGGTATTCAGAGATATGATGCCGCGTTTGGTTTGCTCGATTTGTCGGCGGGTTTCCTTTGTTTGATTTCGTAAATCGATGGCAAAGGTGTTGAACTGGTCGAGGGTTTGGTTGAGTTGTGTGATGAAATCATCTGCTCGCACGTCTTTACCCGGATTGCCCGAGAGGAATTGGTTGAGAACTTCTTGCTGTTGATGAATCTCCTGGTTGATGGGTTCTAGCCGGTTTTTCAAGGGTGCGATGAGTTTCTTTTCTTCTCCCTTATGCCATTTATCGACGGCAGCCATTTCCTTTCCTTCTTGTTTAGCAATCTCGGTGAGAGCTTGATCGATTTCACGTTTGAGTGTGGCTTTCCGAGTCTCGTAATGTTCCTCAAGGGTGGTGAGTTCAGTTTGAATTCGTTCTTCCCATTTCTTGACATCCTCATCGAAATAGGTGCGGAATTGGTTCCATTGGTCGGCTGCGTCTTTATGGGTGGTGATGGCTTCAGCGAAGAATTGTTCAGCTTCTTTCTTGGCTTGATTGTAATTCTGGCGACTGGGTAATTGGATGCCGATTTCGTGATCGCCATTGGTGATTCGGGAAAGGGATCGAACCAGTCTGGCCAATTCGGCGGGGAGCACATGGATATCAAAGGGTGAAGATCGTGCTGCGGTTCGGATTTCTTCGGTGAGTTTATCCATGACCGCTAGATACTCGGGTGAGGCGTTGACGTTGAGGAGGGCTTCATACCGGCTGGCAGGTGGGACAAATCCGCGTTTCACTTCGGGTTGCAAGAGTTTGAGACCGTCAATGAGGAGTAATCGGTTATCGGGGCTTTCTACCACCCAAATGGGCCAGAGGAATTTGGTGATGAATTCGTAACATCCTTCTTTGAGGGATTTTAATCCAGGATCGGCTCGTCGAATGTCGTCAAGAAGTAGATGGACCACGGCGAGTTCGAGTCGGGAATCGAGGATGCAGTCGCCGTTGATTTCAGGGTCATCGAGAGTTTTGCCTTTGAGTTTGGTGCCGTCGAGGGCAAAGGGAAGGGTAAAGAGGGCTTCTTCGTCATCGCCGTTTCGCTTGGCGGTGACGATGAGTTCAATGTCTTTGGTGAATTTCTGGAAGGGGGAGGTGTCACCGTTCCAGTCTTCTAATCGGTCGTGATATTTTTCGGTGAATTGGCGTTTGACTTCGGTGAGAACGAGTTTGACGTCTTTGGCGTTATGGGACTTGTCGGCCGCAATGGCAAAAAGTAGGTCTTTGCTGTGTTCGTAGAAAAAACTGACTTCACCCATTTGGATGGTTTCGATGCCGCCGTGTCCAAGTTCTTCGGCAAAGGCACTGAGGGCGCTGTAGAATCCGCTAAAGATGGCTTCATCAACACCACGTTTGCTGAAGGCCTTATGTACGAGAACCTCGCCTGTTCGCCTGAGAACGTAAACATCACGAATCATTGAAGTGACTCTGCATTGTGTGGTGAAGCTTATTAAGCCTAGCGGATGCTTAGAATATCTATACAATCTATACTCATCAAAATTCCAGGTTTTAAACGCTTTAATGAGGGAACAAAGCAGGTAAAGTGAACTGGGATGTCAACCAACGAACCTACTAATACGAAGCTACTAGGGGAAATCATAGCCTGGCTAAAACGGAGGCATTGGCTTTTCTGGGGTGCCTTCATCCCGATTGTGATTCTGAAACTGGCGATTTTCCATTTTTCCTCTGCATTATACCTCGAATCAACCCAATTTATTATCGGACCATATCATATTTCGTTTGGAATGGAGCAATCAATTGTTGAGCCTTTTACGGACTTCACTGCTTATTACATGAATTTTGTCAATGCCTTTGTTCAAGGCAATCTCCCCTATACTCCTGAACTACTTGTAAATCCAGCGGGAGTCCAAATCTATATCTATCCACCATTATTTGTGTACATTCTCGGAGGCTTCTACTTCGTTCCATCTGATTTCCTATATCCGGATCTCCAAATCAGGGCTATTGCGCTTGGTCAGGATTTGGCTTTTCTTCGTGTGGGATTTGCCTTTATCATCTTTGATTTAGCCACCTGTATTGTGATGTACGCTGCAGCTCGGGAACTTACGGACAACCGGTGTATTCCAGTCTTGGTGATGTTATTCTTTGCCCTCAATCCGATTTCGTTGTGGTGGGGGAATTATCTGTGGTTGAGCACTCCTATCCATACTTTCTTTCTGGTACTCGGGTTTTACTTCATGATACGAGGAAAACTCCGCTGGGCAATCGTATGGGTTACCGTGGCTGCGATGACCAAACAAACAGCGGCACTCTTTATCCCGTTGATTTGGTTCTTAGAGTATCGGAAAGGACTGAAACAGATGGGCATATCGGTTGGAATTACCACACTTGTTGGTGTGATTCTTTCCATGCCCTATCTAATTATCTATCCGACAACGTACATCGATGCCCTCACAGCGGGTATGGGGGGCTACTGGTTCTA
>JAEOSV010000210.1 GCA_016840185.1 Candidatus Hermodarchaeota archaeon
ATTGCCACCTATTTGTACATGTATCAGTACAAGCGTAATCTCGAATTACTCTATGAAACTCCTGAGGAATTGTCAACGGAGAGTATTCCCCCCAAACGACCAGTAACTGTCTTACTTCGAAATGCAGCAGGGGATAAGCGGGAAATCCTTACTGAAAGTGAAGCGAAACAGCTTCTTGAATTCTATTCCATTCCTGTTGTGAGAACCCGTATCGCAACAACAATAGATGAAGCAGCTTCGGTTGCTTTATCCATTGGATATCCTGTGGTTCTCAAAATCCATTCCCCGGATATTACGCACAAGTCCGATGCTGGTGGAGTCAAGCTCAATCTTAATACTGATACCGAAGTTCGTAATGCGTATGAGCAGATTATCAAGGCTGCCAAAAAATTCAACCCGAAGGCTAGAATTGAAGGTGTCTCAGTCCAATCAATGATAGCGTCAACGGGAACTGAAGTAATCCTAGGAGCTAAACGTGACCCGCTTTTTGGCCCAGTCATTCTCTTTGGGATGGGAGGCGTAGGGGTTGAGTTCTTCAATGACGTTTCACTTGGTTTCCCACCACTTAACCAGACTCTTGCACGTCGAATAATAGAAGACACGCGTGTTCACCAAATCCTTGTAAAAGGTCATCGACGTGTTCCTCCAGCTAATCTGAAATTACTTGAAGAGTTGATCGTTCGTTTCTCTCAAATGATAGTTGATTTTCCCGAAATCAAAGAAATGGACATAAATCCATTACTTATTGATGACAAACAAGCCATGGCCTTGGATGCTCGTGTAGTTATCGATTTAGCACGAGTCGGGAAAGCAGTTCACCCATTTAATGAACTAGTGATTAGCCCATATCCGAAGCGTTATGAACAAGTGTGGCGAATGCGTGATGGTCGGTCCGTGTTATTCCGGCCAATTAAACCTGAAGATGAACCCATGTGGCTGGAGATGTTTCAAAACTTTTCGAAGGAGTCAATCCGTTATCGATTCTTTCAAATTATCAAAGATACTCCCCATGAAGTGCGAATACGGTATACAAACATTGACTATGATCGCGAATTAGGAATCGTCGCTGTTTTATCAGAAGAAGGAAGAGACCGTATTTTGGGAGTTGTCCGTCTGATTGAAGAAGCTGATAGGAAACGCGGTGAAATCGCTTTCATTGTGGCAGATCCTTGGCAGGGGTTGGGACTTGGATCAAAGATGCTCGATTACATGATTGAAATTAGCATTGATCGAAATCTTGAGGAAATCTATGGAATCATGTTACCAGATAATTATCGTGTTCATCGATTAATGGAAAAAATGGGTTTCTTAATTAAATTTCAACGTGACGGACTAGTTCATGCCACATTGGATTTGAATGCTGAAAGACAATGGCGTACACCTCGAGATTTTAATACGCCCGCAACAGCAGAAGAATCACCTAAACGGTCACGAAAGAAAACAGCCAAAAAGCCATGAAACCAATTGAAGAGAAGATGTGCTAATCATGACGAATCTGTGGCGAGAACTACCACCCGGTTCAAACCCTCCTAAACGAGTTAATGTAATTGTCGAAGTACCCAAGGGGGAGACAAACAAGTATGAATATGATCATGAGTTGGGTGTCTTTCGGCTTGATCGGGTTCTTTATGGAGCACTATATTATCCTGCGGATTATGGAATCATCCCACAAACTTGGTATACTGATAACGATCCATTAGACATCATGGTTTTAACGACTAAACCAACATTTACTGGGTGCATTCTGGAAGCGCGACCAATCGGGGTTCTAACAATGGAGGACGAAAAAGGGGAAGATGACAAAATCATCGCGGTTCCTGTGAAGGATCCCCGGTTCGATGAACTTTCGGATTGTTCATTGATGGCGAAACATCTTCGGGCTGAGATTGCAGACTTTTTCCTGAATTATAAGAATCTTGAACCGCGTAAATGGGTCAAGGTCAAAGAATGGAAGGGCGCGCCAGAAGCCGAGAAAATCATCAAATTAGCCATTAAGATGTACCACAAACAGGCTAGCGAGTAGCAGATCCAGATTGTTCGTTTTTCTTTTGTCGACGTGTGAAGAACAATCGAATACTGGGAACCAGAAAAGGCGTCTTCTTCTTGTACTCTAGATACTCGTCTCCAAACCGTTTTTCTAAATTGGGTTCCTCGCACTTCTTGATAATGACGAGTTGAACCCCAAGCACAATCAACGGAATGAACACCATCATCCCAATAGACCGGAAAAGCAACCCCATTCCCAATGGCAGCAGTGTATAACCAAAGGTCATTGGGTTTCGCGAATAAGCATAGATGCCATTAGTTATGAGGAATGAGGATTGAGATTCTTTTTCAGCTTCACCCCATGGAAGTCCTTGCCCAGAGAACCGTAATTGTCGTGTTGCCTTTATTCCGATTATAGCCCCTCCCAGCATTACAGAAATACCAAAAATGATATTGAATGGAAATGGGGGAAACGGAGGAAGGTAAAGCACGGCATCAAACAAGCGCCCCAGAAAGTAAGTACCAAACGGCACTAACAGAAATATCAGGAAATAGGGAATCAAATACTGTAAACGAATGGCAGGTTTCGTATTGGAATCAACTGGAGCTTGACCTCTGTTC
>JAEOSV010000211.1 GCA_016840185.1 Candidatus Hermodarchaeota archaeon
ACGCATATTTCGGCGTGGCACCTGATCTTTGTATTCCGGTATTCTGGTATGCTTGGTTGTCGTAGATGATGTAAAGGAAATTGTGTCGGCGTTCTATAGCACCACTCGCAGCTTGCACACCAATATCGAATCCACTGCCATCGCCACTAATCACGAGTAAATCGGGGATATCATCTTCGAGGCCTTGTCGTTTGCGGGCTTTGTAGGCAGCTTCGATGCCGCTGGCGTTGGCGGGGGCGTTTTCGAAGAGGCTGTGCATCCAAGGGACGCGCCATGCGGTGTAGGGGTAGATGGTGGAGGCGACTTCGAGGCAGCCGGTGGCTTGGCTGATGATGGTATTTTTGGGTCGGGGGAGGGCGTGCATGGCCATGCGGGCCATGGATCCAGCAGGGCAGCCTGCGCAGAGGCGTTGACCGCTAGTGAAGAGTTCTTCTTGGTCAGCAACGTCTTTGAGTTTGGGTCGCCATTGAGGGGGTTCTTGGGTCATTTTTCTTTCCTCCTTGTTATTTCCTCACGGTGATGTATTTGATGGGATTTCGCGGGGCTTTACCCGTTTCCTTGATTTTGAGGAGTTCTTTGTAGATAACGTTGAAGTGGTCGGGAGTAACATCACGTCCGCCGAGTCCACCATAGTAGCCTGTGATGATGGGGCGAGTATCTTGATCGTAGAGCGCACTACGAACCTCGTTAAAGATTGGACCACCGAGACTGCCAGTGGTGTGGGTACGTTCGAAAATTCCAACGACTGGGACATCGGCAAGGAGTTGAGCGATTTTCTTGTCGGGAAATGGGCGGAAGGTGCGGAGTTTGAGGAGCCCGACTTTCTTGCCTTGGGCGCGGAGTTGCCGAGTGACGAATCGTGCGGTACCGGCTGAACTGCCGCTGGTGAGGATGACGGCGTCAGCATCTTTGACTTTGAAGGGTTGGAGGTAGCCGTCTCCATATTTACGCCCGGTGAGTTGGGCCCATTCGTTGTTGATCTGGGTAATGACCGGTCGTGCTTTTTCCATGGCTTCACTGTGTTGGAGTTTGGTTTCCATGTAATAGTCGAAGAGTTGTAGGGGACCAATGGTTATTGGGGTTTTGGGATCGAGTTTGAGAGGTATCTGTTTGCCGTCGATGGTTATCATCATGGGCTGGCGACGCCCTACGAATTTGTGGGCGTCAGATTCCTCGAGTAGGTAAACGTTTTCGAGGGTGTGTGTTAGAACAAAGCCATCGAGCATGGTCATGACGGGGAGTTGGACATCGGGATGTTCGCCAATGCGAAAAGCCTGGAGGGTGGAGTCGTAGGCTTCTTGGGAGTTTTCGCAATACATCATGATCCAACCTGTGTCCCGTTGGGCGAGGGAGACGGTTTGATCGCCGTGGATGTTGATGGGACCACTGGGTGAGCGGTCAGCGACGGCCATGACAACGGGTTGGCGGATGGATGATGTGAGAAAGATGACTTCGTGCATGAGTTCGATGCCGTTGGCTGCGCTGGCCGTGAAGGTTCGGGCTCCCGCGGCGGAAGCGCCGAGACAGGCACTGAGTGCGCTGTGTTCGGATTCTACGCGGACGAATTCAGTTTCGACTTCACCGTTGGCGACAAATTCTGCAAACTTTTCGACGATGATGGTTTGGGGGGTGATGGGGTAGGCGGCGCAGACGTCGACGAGGGCGTGTTTAGCAGCATAGGCGACGGCTTCGTCACCGTTGATGCCCATGAGCTTTTGTTTTATTGGCATGTGTCTCACTCATCCTCCATTTCGATGCATTTGACCGGGCATTCTTCAGCACAGATACCACAGCCTTTACAGTAATTCATATCAAAGTGAACATCTTTCCCGTCCCAGGAGATTGCAGCATCAGGACAGAAAACCCAGCAGATGAGACAGCGGGTGCATTTTTCTTCATCGCGGATCGGGCGTTTGCTGCGCCAATCACCGGTTTTATATTCGGTGGCAGGTTTCCAGGTAACACCAGCGGGGGGGATGTCTTTTGAACCGGGCAGTTTCTTAGGCATGTTTTTCCACCTCATCATAAGCGCGTTTGATAACGGTTGCGTTGCGCTCACCTATACGTTCACCAAATTGGTTGGTAACCTCAGTGAACAAGCTCTCTAGTTTCACGAGATTCGTTACTCGTATCAAGGCACCCAACATCGCCGTGTTAGCGATTGGGCGTCCAATTACTTCTCGAGCGAGGTCAGTGGCCCCTAGCGTCCAGACTTCACCTTTGAATCCGAGTTTATTAGCGATGGTTACTCCATCTTCTCGAGTGTTAACAATTAGCTTGGTCTTCCCATTAGTACCTGCGGTAATTGTATCGGGTACTTGGACAAGAAGTGTGGGATCAATGACCACAACATAATTGGGTTCATACACTTTGCTGTGCAATTCGATTTCTTCGTCACTTATTCGGGCAAAGGCTTCAACTGGTGCTCCGCTCCGTTCGGGACCGAAAAAGGGGAAGGATTGAGCATGTTTACCTTCCATAATGGCGGCACGTGCTAGTAAGATGGAGGCGGTCCAAGCACCTTGTCCTCCTCGACCGTGAAATCGAAGGTCAATGATTCGTTCTGTCATGAGAATGTACACCCAGGGTAATTATATGAGTGAAATTCGGTTCGATGGAGAGCCTCAAGTCTTTTATGCTTTGCTCATCTTGAGGAAATTCCATTAAACCTGAATCTATGATACATGATGGAGATTCACCTCTTTAACTGAGTTTCAACGGTCTATTTGGGCACCGAAAAGTTTAGAAGCTTCTAGGCGTTTGTAGAGCCTGTTTAATATAATTTATCGTTAAATAAAGGGTGAAGCTTCGCGTTTTACTGGGTAGCGCTTGGTGACAGACCGTGTACATGAAATATCAAGACCGATTTGATCATTTGGAGGAACTGGGAAATCCAACCATGGGTCGGTTTATGCTTACTCAAGTACTCACCAAGATGGCATCCACTTGTAAACAGTGTCAACGTGATCGGATGCGGTGTACCATTAAACCGCTCTGTCCTGATCGGGTTTTCTTGAATATGTTGATTGCCTTGGGAGCACGAACAAACGATTTACCCTCCTTTTGTTTCCAGGTGAGTATTCGGGCTTTGGAATCGTATTTGAAATCGGGGGCAAGGCGCGATCACCCGCATGAACCACGGTACCCGCTCTCCTATTTTCGACGGTTTGTCCAGTTCAAGAAAGATGACGATGAAGCCAATTTCAAGGCGTTTAAAGAGTTTTTAGAAACGCGCACCAAACAAACGGTCCATGGCTATGCCATTGAAAATCGATGGTACTTTGGTGTGGGAAATGGCATTTTCATTGTGGATTTGAAAAGAGAATTAGTAAGCCTTAATCCTGATGGGGACATAGTGCACCATGAAGCCCTCGAACCACTTCTAACATTTCTTATGGAGATGCATGGATTATCCGCTGAAATTCTGAAGGATATGCAAGATACGTGGTATCTCCGAATTGAATTCCCGAAATTCAAAGACGAAGACATGTCAGAACACGTTCAACCACAACTCAAAGCCTTGGGAGAATTCTGGTCTTTCATTAGGGTGAACAACATTAACGCGAACACGCAAATTCTTGTGGGATTGGATCCGCCTCCTGAAAAAATGATGCGACTAGCTGGACTACGAAAAACGGCAGTAATTTTAGGGGAAATCGCGAAGGTTGCACCTAAGAAATCAAGCCGGAAACGGACAACCACCCCTGCTGAAGCGAAGGTTCAGCCAGTGAGTTAATAGCGATATTCGGAATCAGATTTCTCGGGTTCTTCTTCATCAGTTTCATAGCGCCGACCTAGTCGCTTTCCAAAGTTGTCAATACCTCGTTTGGCGGACTTTTGAATGGATTTCGCCAAATCATAAATGAAGATGAGAACAAAGAACAGTACTAGCGCAACGGCAAGCACTTGGAAGAATGGCTGTAGGGTAGGAATTGGAAACATTCCTGGTAAAAAGATTGGAGACACGATTATATAGACTGCTAGTATCGTGAAGATGTAAATTAGGTTGAGGGGAATGCGTCTGGGGTGATGGCGGTCTGTTGATCGCATTCCAGGTAGACGACTGATAATATAATCAGAGAAGGCGTCAGCAGATCGTGCGAATTGTATGAGGGCTTCAATGCCAAAAAGTAAGATCACTAACAAAACACCTATTCGAATTAATGAATAGCCAGTTAAGATGATGATGCCAGAGGGGTCCCAAATGGTGTGTAACACTAGAATGGGATAAGTATCAAGCATGATAAAGAGCGGAACGGCAAAAATGTAAAAAAGTGAAAGTCCGATTAC
>JAEOSV010000027.1 GCA_016840185.1 Candidatus Hermodarchaeota archaeon
ACAATGGAAAGATACGTAACTAGTTGCAGATTTTGTCTCATCGTGAATTATTCTAGTCGAATTATTGATCCCATACAATCACGTTGTGCGATTTTCCGTTTTCCTCGTTTAGATGAAAAGGAATTGACTAAACGAATCAATTACATCGCAAAACAGGAAGAGGTTACAATATCTAAAGAAGGGTTGCAAGCGATTCTTTATGTATCAGGTGGTGATATGCGCCGTGCAATCAATGTGCTTCAAGCAGCATCTGTTATTGAAAAGCAAGTTGATGCAGATGCTGTTTTCACCACAACTGGAAAGGCGCGACCAGAAGATGTCAGCCAGATGCTCCAATCTGCTTTAGATGGCAATTTCTTAGAAGCCCAAGATAAATTAAGGAATCTATTGATTTGGCAGGGATTATCGGGGACTGACATCATAAGGCAAATTCACCGTGAAGTGATGAAACTAGGCATAGATGAAATGATTAAGGTTCAGTTAGTAGAAATGGTTGGTGAAGCCGAATTTCGCTTGACCGAGGGAGCAGACCCAGAAATTCAGTTGAGCCACATTCTCGCAAAGTTTGCATTATTAACACAATCAAGTGAAAGTGGAAAATGACCGACCAACCTTGGGTTGAAAAATACAAACCCCAACAAATCAGTGATCTTGTGGGAAACAAGAAAGCCATTTCTAAGATTGTGGAATGGCTACACAAATGGCCTAAAGGCATTGTGCGCAATCAGCGAGCCCTCTTGTTATTTGGTCCAGCAGGTGTCGGTAAAACAATTGCCGTGTATACAATTGCCAATGAATTGGATTTCGAAGTTTTTGAGATTAATTCGAGTGTCAAGAGAAGTAAAAAAATGATGAACGAATTACTCAAAACTTCAACGAAAACTAGGTCCCTCACTGGTAAACGGGGACGTGTTGTTCTAATAGATGAACTGGGGGGATTAAGCGGTAAATCTGATAGAGGGGCAGCTTCATCTATCAAGGATTACATCCAAGAAACACAAGTTCCCATTATTCTCATTTCTAGCGATGTTTCGGATGCAAAAATACGACCTTTATTGAAATTAAGCACATATATTGAAATTAATCCCATTAAAGACGAAGACATTGTCAAGAAACTCAAAAGTATCTGCGCTGATGAATCCCTCTCATTCGAAGAACAATCCTTAGAACGTTTAGCATCAAGCTCTAATGGAGATTTAAGAGCAGCCATTAATGATTTACAAACTTTGGGAGAAACTGGATTAAAATTAACTTCCAAAAGGGTCAATGATTTACTAAGAACAAGGGACCAGACAATTGATATCAGTACAGCCCTTGACCGGATTTTTTATGCTGAGACTTGGAGAGAAGCAGTTTTTACAGCAAACCAGACAGATGCATATCCAGATGAGCTTATCCGCTGGATTAGTAACAACCTGCCAGTAGTCTATCCAAATTTGCACCAACAAGAGAAAGGGTGGAAATATCTGTCTAAAGCCAGTATTTTCAGTCGTCGAATCACTCGCACTCAAAATTGGAGATTGCTTCCCTACTCCAAAGAACTCATGTGCCTCACAGGTTCAATAATGGGTGGAAAACCTACTGCAAAACATCCCAAATACCGTTTCCCCGAATGGATAAGGCAAATGGGATTCTCACGGGGTTTACGCCAGAAACGGGCATTTATCGGTCAGGCTCTTTCTTCCATTACTCATCTTTCAGCTAGGAAAGCCTACAGAGAATACAAACCACTTCTCAAAGCTCTAATTGCAAAATCAGACCAAAAAGAGCAGATAAAACAAGATTTAGACTTATCAGAGGAACTGATTCAATTTATTCTGAAGGATTGAACTCCATATCACTCGGATTTTTCCCATAGTTCGATAAATCTCCGAAGGGCTAGTGCCCGAAGATTCTCAATTTTGTAGCGATAAATCCGAATTCGCCCAAACGTCTTTTCCTGAACAAGCTTGGCACGTTCTAGAAGTTGAAGATGTCTTCGTGTTGTACTGTGATTCAGCTGTGCTCTCCTTGCGATTTCAGAGATATTCAACTCTCCACACTCAGCTAGAAGGCGAATAATCTTAATTCGCCCACGCGAGGAAAAGAGAATTTCAACAGGAATTGGTCGATCATCCGGTAGCTGTTCAACTAGTGGGATGTTAGTTTTCTCAACCACGTTTTACACCCACTTTCCTTCTTTCAAGAAGTAGTTCTAGTTCAAGTTCCAAGACAGCCGCAGGGATATCCGGCAGACTGATTAGAGTAGTTTTTCCGCGTTGCCCAGCACTCGAGATTTTCGTAGCAAGAATTCCTAATCCTACAAGGTCTTGGATGTATGCCCATATCTGAGTATGAGAACGAGGAACCTGCGCATATTCTTCGCAAACAAGTCCATAGCGCGCTTCAAGCGCTCCAGTGGTGACATAGGCGTCTTCCGATGGCTTCAATAATCTACACACGGCAAGCAAAAGGAGAACTCGATGCGTTGGCAAATCCACGAGGACTTCTCGTCGAATTTCAGGAGTGATGAAAGCCTTTGCACTTCGCACAAATTCAGGCAATATCCGAAGCACACCCTTTTCATCGGCCATCTTGCCGGCATTATACAACACTTCTAAGGCGTAACGTGCATCTCCAGATGCTCCTGCGATGTCGGCAATCAAATCGATTGTGCTAGAAGGCACTGCGCCATCCAACACAGCCTCTTTTACCCGAAAATTCAAGATGTCCCTAAGCTGACGTGGGTTATACCGGTTAAATCGTAGCATATTCTTTTGGAGAGTGCTCCATGTACTTGGATCAAGAATATAACCAAAAAGGGGATTACGGCTTATTCCAATTAGAGAAACGCGTTGCTGGGCGTTTAGTTGATCGTCGACGGTGCGGGATAGCGAATAGAGCAGCTCTTCTCCACGACGTTTTAGAAACACCCCAAGCTCATCCAGTGTTATGAGCAAGTAGAGATTATTCGACTCAATATACTCCAGAATTATTGAAAGGAGTTCCTGAGTGGATAAGCCTCGAAGTGGAATGCCAGTCTGAAACGCGGAGAGAATCTTGTTTAGAATCATATATTCCGTTCGTTCACGGCGCGCATTTACGTGTACGTAGACTAGATCGAATCCATGGCTTTTCGCAATTTCGCATAGTAATTTTCCGAATAGTTTGGTTACAGATGTTTTTCCTGATCCCGTGTCACCAACAATTAGCACTTTTTGTGACACTCGACCAGGTGCTTCGATTACACCGCGAAACAGCTGTGTTAGCTTACGTAGATGATCCTCACGATGGGGTAGGTTTGGAGGTACATAATCGATGGAAAGCTTCGCCTCATCGACGAATACAGATGGGCGTTGTAATTCATGTCGAATAATCTCCATCCTGTGTTCTCCATTCGCGGTATTTTGAACAGTGAGGGGGTGTAATAAAAGAACAGACAGAGTTGAAGATAAGTGAATTTGTGCTCTACACGGCAATTTAGGGGTGACAAAGACAATGATTCATTTTTCGTCAAGAACTTCGGAAAATACACGGGTTTGAAGATATTCACTCAATACAGTTAAGGCGTAGCTGGCGAGACGTGAGTTTTCACATTGCGGACAGTTGTGTCTTCGAAGTTGGGCTGCGTTAAGAATCCGATTGAGTGTGACATGAATGTCACGTGAGTCATTAACGAGCAACGAGATACGATCTTCAGGAACATCAATTTTTTCCTTTAGGGAAATTCTTCCTCTGCGCCCTTCATCGAGAAAAAGAACAAGAAATACAAGAGCCATGAGCCCAGTTATCGTGTAACGAACGGGAACAGACAAGATTGGATGAGTAAACGAGATATCTGCCAATCCCAGAAGAAGCTCTGAAGCTGAGAAGCTTATCGCTACAATTGCCAATCCCACCAAAGTGAATACTGCACGTATCCGTCGACGAGCATACACATCTTTGATTATTGTGTCAATAAACAGAAACTCCCCAATGAGCGGGTAGAGTAGAAATAGTAGAGTTGCCCGCATCCTTGAGACAGGTTTGTGTTGACCCATACACGAATCCCTTTCTCACTGCTTAACCAATTAGATGGATTAAAAACTGTTGGTATATTTAGACCCATTTCGTGACACTCGGGCCAATTAACTCTCACGATTAACACTCCCCCCTCCCAACCAGCCTATATCCTTGGATAGTTAATTTTCGGACTAAGGATACTAGAGTAAAGAATATATAGCGTTCGTGGGGTCTATTTCAGGTCCACTAGCCGATGTTGGTGAATAGATGTCTGATCTTTGGTGGCCTAAATTCATTCGGAAGCCCAGGCTGAAACTAAAAATGCCTCAATTTGGCGAACTCCGCATGCCTTCGAAGTGGATATTATTTGCCGTTGTGTTAGTAATCTATTACTTTGTCGTCAGTGGAGGAATGTTTGTTCTTTCCTACGAAACCCAGCCAGTGATTGATACTGGATCGGGTATTCTTACGCTCTATCCTGGGTTACACCGACAGCTTTTGATTGAGGGAATCGTTGGTGGTGCCCTATACTTCATTGGGTTTGCAGGCTTCTATCTCGTGTACCAAAGTACGAGGAATATTTACCGACCACGATACTCCCAAATGATGCTTGCAGTCGGATTAGTACTCATTCTTGTTTCATTCTTTGGCTGTCAATGGCTGATTGCGCTTAAACTTCAGTTGGCAACACAGTTCTGATAGATTAATCAACTGCTAAAGAAGAAAGTGTGATTGACTACCATGGTTCTTTTTTCAGTCGGAGGAGATACCCGATTACATTAGCCAGTAGATGAATCAACGGAGTAACTATCAACAAGAAGAGCGCCAGAACCAATGGAATTGGTGTCACAATCGCACCCAGAAGTATTGCCATAATCAGAAAATCGAGTTGATCAAGTATGGGAGCTGGTCGACCTCGAGCAAGTTTCAAGCGTCTTTTAATAAGCGAACCAATCAAGTCCCCAACAAGTGCACCTAAAGCAACCAATACCACAAGCGGAAGAGTTACCATTACCACAGGTACAAATTCTGGAGGAAGATACAGATACTGAATTATCAAATTCAGAAGGAAAGGAGCTGTATACACTTGAAGGGCCCCAATAAACACACCGAAACTCCATCCAATTAGAAATCCTTCCCAAGTCTTGCCTGGGCCAAAAACAGGCTGATCATCTCCTAACTGACGCCCACCATCTATCGGATGACGAAATTTTATAAATTTGGCAAACACTGCAAATCCATTCGCTATATACGCAGGGAGCACATACCAGAAACCAAGGAGAAGTAGGATTGGGTGAGACATTTCGGTCAACTTGATTTTATTCTCGAAATCCTGATGATTGGAGATTCAGCATTAGAATTATCGGTTCAGATTCTTCCATTTGTGTCAACTTAAATTCTCTGTAACCTTTAGATTCTGTTCTGGTAATTTGGAGAGTATATGTACTCCAATATGAAGCAACGGATTCAGCCACAGGGAGAAAGCCTTCTTCGTCATCAATACTCCCTCGTGCTTGATTTACAACAATGACTGCCAGATTTGAAGACCGGGCGGTGTTAGTAATCATTCCGAATTGTTGATTCAACTTCCGATTCAACATAACGTTGTCCGTGTCAGGTCCATATTCCCTTCGATACTGAGAAACGATTGTATCAAATACAATCAACTTAACATCTGGTGATAAGAGGGACTCGAGATTGGATACAAATTTTGATTGTTCTTTGAAGCTTCCCAGAGAAATTACTGTGATTAGTGGAGAAATTTCACTGAATTGCTTTGAGGCCATTTGCTTTAAACGAACCAGGGGAAACTTACCCTCTAAATTTACATAAAAAACCCGATTCCCTTTTCGTGCAGTATTGATGGCAAATTGCAAAGCAAGCGTGCTTTTTCCCACTCCTCCCGGCCCAAATATGTGGAAAATATCACCCCTATCAAGTCCACCTTCTAGGGCATCATCAAGTGATGCAACACCCGACGGGATTAGTTCTCTATTTTCCATTTGAAATCACCATTTATTCAATAAATTCAATGAATTTATTATTTTTATTGAAACTCAACTCGAATTATGTCATTGAATAAAATGTTCTTAGGTGATCAAAGAGCACACCATCAGCATCATTAGAACCCATTAAGTTTTCGTGTATCCAGCCAGGCAGTAAACTCCTGCAATATGGAGTTGCATATCGATCATCCAGAAATACTATTGCTCCGCGATCTTCTAACCTTCGGATAGATCGTCCAGCAGCCTGAGATGCTGTTCGTAGTGCTGGTAGTTGATAACCATATAATCGTCCCTTATTTTGAAACTGGCTTTCTAAATACTCGATTCGAACTGATTCAATAGGACTTGGCCTCGCATATGGAACTCCGACAACGACCACTGTTTCCATTTCTTGTCCTGGATAATCTTCTCCCTCGCTATTTCGTCCACTCAGAACACCCAGAAGGACAGCTCCATCTTCAGCTTTCTGTTTGAACTTCTGTATCATTGAATCGTTTTTACTTGAAGACATGCCGGGTTTTTCTTTGAAAAGCTCCCGATTCAGTTTATCTTCTAATCCAGCATCAAGTAGAGATTGCAACACTCCATATGACGGAACGAAGACCCCAGTATTATGTGGAGTTGCATGACAGGCTTCTACGACGCGACGAGTGATTTTTTCAAACATTCTCGGGGTTCGATAATTCATCTTGGTTGTAACCCCGAGACTGATTATTGAGAAGATTTGATTTCTAGTAAAAGGAGAAGGCAAATTCAATACACGTGTATTTTCAGGTAGACCAACTAAGTCAATATGAGCACTTGTTGGTTCTAAAGTGCCTGATAGATGAACCGATGCTTGACAAGACTCCAATATTGAAGCTGTTGAAGTTCGTGGATCTAATGCAACTATTTCAAGACTATTGGATGATTTTTTCAATGTTCTTCGAGTCAAAAAGAATGCAGCATCAGCTCTTCGAAGAAAGAAGCACCACTTATCAAAGAACCTTGCCATGGAATGGAGGTAACTAATTGGTGGTTTATCTTCTGCTAATAATTTGTATAGCACTTTTTCACCAATTTGCATCATGGTTTTAGCAAATTTGTTGAAATCCTTGATTTTCATTATCTGACAAAACTCTGTAGTCAATTCAACAGGATCTAATGGAATTTCTAATTCAGATTGCGTATCTAGAATCTGTCGGACTTTGTCTTCTAGAGTCCGACTAAACTTGTAAAGAACTTGAAGGTCGTATCTTTTTGCTTCTTTTTGAGCCTGTTGAATTGCTGAAAGTGACAAGCGGGCTGATGCCAGTTCAACTGCAATACGAGGTAGGTTATGAGCTTCGTCAAGTATGAGAATAGACTTAGAAATTGGGGTGTCAAAGGCACTAAAGAATAATGAGCTAATATTAGGATTGAAAATCCGAAAATAGGTTGTTGCTACAACGGTCACCAATGGTAGTAGACGCTTTGAAAGCTCATAGGGACAAACCCTTTCGGATCTACAGATAGCCCGAAGTTCTAATCCTGAAAGTGGTACTTGAAAAAACCTGTCCAGGTATTTAGAATCTTTTTTTGATTTCCTTAGAAAGTTTTGATAATATTCACAGCGTTCCGAACGTTTGAGCTGACTGCAAATGAATCCAGCAACTAGAGCATTTGTTGCATATTTCTGAACTAAGGGATTAAGGCATGAAGAAGCCCGACCCCGAAAAACCATGCCATTAACTCCGGTTGATTCGGAAATTGGCCGTAGTTCTTGCATAACTCGATCAAGTTGTTTGTGAGTTCGGGCAACATAGATAATTCCTAACTTCTTCTCATTCAAGAGTGGGAGGACCCCAGATAAAGCAGCAATTGTTTTTCCAAATCCGTTAGCAGCCTCGACACAAAGATGATTCCCGATTGCACAATTTTCTTGAATGGACTGAATAAGGGAAAGCTGACCTGGTCTGGGCGTTGTATAGGGAAAGTATTGTTCGAAACTTTTTGAACCCATTAATTTAGTCCTCATCATCTGAATACGCTAGTGGAATAAAAACTCCATTCAATCATCAAGATAATCTTCATCATCATTGATATCAATGAAATTAATGAATTGATTTATTTTTTTATCCCTAAGGGAAATTCGAGAAGACCAAGGAATATTTAAGAGCCGATTCGTAACGTATACAAAATTGTATCCATGGAGATGATGATTTGCCACAAGAAAATGAAATCGAGGAGACGCGCTCTTGGGCTCGTAGAATGCTCCAAGACCCAATCACACAACTGTTAGCTGAAAACAGCCAGCTCTCTCAAGTTCAGCTTGAAACTCTCGTGCTAGATTATCTTCTTGATGGATTTGGCGGAAAACACATTGATTATCGAACAAAGGCATCTCTACGAGATCAAAAAGCAGCAAGGAGGACAAAGAGGGGGGTTAGTAGAGGTTCCTTCAATCGTTCACTCGCACAAGCTCGTCAAAATGTTTCAAAATCTGTTTTCACCTTAGTGCTATTAGGTTACTTAGGTTTGTTCGATACTCCTTCTCTGATGCGATACCAGGATCTCGCTGAGGATATTCGAAGTTATGCTCGTGAGTATGATATTGTAGCTACCAACAAAGAGAAACCAACCACAACCCATCTTCAGGCACTTAAACAGGCTCAGGATCGAATATTACAGCTTATTGAAGCTCTCGCCAAGCCCCTTGCCCTTAAACCTGAATGATCAATTGTCATGAATTCATTTTCTAAACTGTTACGATTCAATTCATCTAACTTGATTGATAAGTTGTTTTGCCTTACTCGTTAAGCTTAGTTTTTCTCGGGTTTCAATGAGCAGTTTATTGTCTATGAGATATTGAATAGCCCGGGTAATGTAACTCATATCGAATCCTTCATCAAGAAGCGTTGCATGTGTAACGACTCCCTCTCCGTGTTTTTCAATTTGCACGAGGATTGAAAAATAACCATAGGTAGCTATTAGATTACTGACCATTGAAACCTCAATCTCGTTTTCTATTGGCCAGAGAGAAGTTGGTAACCACCCAATGAATGTGTAAAATTCGACCTCATCAAATGCTCGAAGCAACTGGATAATTGAATCCTCACTACCTGGTTGCACTGCAAAAACACTTCTCCCGAGTTTAGTATAAGGTAATTTGTCCAACACCCCAGGGTAATGATAAGAACGTGCAACAATTGCTCCGCCCTTTAGTTTCTGCTTTACTTGTTGAGTATAACCATACAGCTCTCGAAAGAATCGTGTTTTTCGAGCTTGGCTCTTCCCTTTGTGTTGCTTGAAGTCAAACGAAATCACACAAACCCGTCGTTTATTAATAGCCATGAGTCTTATCCACCCGAATGTTAATTTACTGTATTCTATGACAAACTCACTCTAAAATTGATTTGAGTGTAATCGAGCCTGGGATTCTCAATGACTTCATTAAATTTAATGAAAGTATTGATTTTTTTTGAATTCGAGTTATTAGCTGCCACGTTGCAGTTTCTTGAAAACGTCAGGGAAGTCAGATTTCAGTTTCTCTTCAAGTGCTTCAGCAATAAAACGGGATTTGCCACCAAACCCGCCGTATTGTCCTTGACCTGACTTCGTTGCGGCTAATGCTACGAAATCCAAAGCTGCTTTAATCCAAGCAGGTACACTTGCGCTGATTGTTCGGCGTCCTTCGTATTCACTTTCGATTCGTAACCGCTTTAGTCCGGAGTCTCCAACTCTCGTCGACAGCTCTTCTAACTCGATCTCCCGAGTCTCAGTTGATTCTTTTTTCTCCCGAGTTTTCGGTTTTTTCTCTTTTTCTTTTTCCATTCGTTCCCTGATAAGATCGGTTGCTGACATTCTTACTCACCCTAAACAAATGCGGATCCTTTTGTCCAAAGTTCAGTGGCTTGTATCTGGCCTGCTTCAGGGCTATAGATAAGCCCCTGCTTTTCAAATAAGTCGAAGTCTTCCAATACGCTCTCCCATGATCGTTCCTGGCTCTGGAGCCATGTTTCAATTTCATCCAGAGATCGAGGGACAGCAAGAAAAGCCAAGAGACTAGTTTGGAAGTTGGTGAATTCAGCTCGCGCCCTGGTTACCTCTTTTTGTACAAACTGTTGAACGTATTCGGAATCAATATGATAGACAGATAGTACTTGGTCCATTGAATAACCATCATTAACTAGAACTTCGGCACCACGTATTGCATCCTGAAGACATCTCAAAACTAGCTCAAGCATTATTCCAGGATTTCCGCCAGAATAATTGTAAATGGCTTCTAGAGCCTCTCCTGTAAAAGGATTCAGTAATTCCTTTATCTCCTTTGATTTCAAATCAAGGCTATCTTCAGGTTCTTTGCTGATTTGATCCATGGCCCCTTTGAGATAGGCTAGACGCCAAAGCATTACCTTCATTGCACTAATCTTCTTCATTCTCCGCATGTCATATATCTCAACAAACCTTCGTCGGATTGCAGATTTGCTTCCATGCCCCAGCGACTCCCCAACTGAAGAAAGGAGTTCAATGGTTTTTACTGCACTCTCTCCAACACGCGTTATTACAGCCAAAGCCAATACTAGGTAACGCCGTCCATCCCTTGTTTTGTCATTCACCATACGGAGAAGTGTGTCAACAATTCGAACTCGGTTATCGGGTCTCTGTCGTTCCAATTGTCGAAATTCGTCAATTAATAAGACATAGGAGGTTCCGTTTTCTTCGGCGTCGGTTCTAAGGGCTAATAACAAACGAGATAATCGTTTCGCAATTGAACCGCTTCTTACGACTCTTACGCCTACTTTTTCGATTAGAAATTCACGAACTGTTTTCTCTCCTAGACTGGCGTGGACAAGATCGTCAATCAAAGCATCTGCGGAACTAACTCCTTCGAGACGGATTGCACGAACGTTAGGAAGGCGATTCAATGATTGCTGAATCATCTCCAAGAATGTAGTTTTCCCAGCACCCAAAGGACCTGAAACAACTACGCTTGCAGTTTGATTCCGAAGGTAATTGACAGCCCGTTTAATGGCAAGAGCTTCTTCTTCCGGAACGACATATAAATCGGCTGAATCGATTCCAAAGAGTTCAATGCGTTCGGTTTTGAATCCCCATTTTGCTAGCATTTCCTTGTCAAACTTTTGTGTTCGCTCAACTAATCGATCAAGTTCACTCAGACCCAACACATCCAAGACACCTTCTCAGAAGGTCATCCAAGGTTAAATAATTATTGATTGTATTGGAGATAAAAAACTAAATCAATATAATGAAATTATTGAATTTAATGAATTGAGCTTCGAAATCAGATCTTTGTAAAGGCAATGATATCGATTTTTGTGATAATCCCTACTGGTCTCTCTTCATCATACACCAATATTGCTTCGACTCCCGAGGCGATTTCTGAGAGCGCTGAATCCACACTTTCTTTAATATCGATAGTTGGAAATGGAAGTTCCATAATCTCTCTGACTGAAAGCCCGAATACCTTTTGCGACCCCATTGTCATTAGTTGCTTGATTATGGCTCCTTCACTGATAGATCCTATTGTATTGTTTCCTTTGAGTACAGGAAGTTGTGAAATTCCATGACGTCGCATTAGGATAACAGCACGTCTTACCTTGTCTTCAGGGCTAACCCAAATTAGGGGATTTAGCTTCGATGAATGCCCTTTCCACTTCAATAGATCCCCTATGGTGGAATGTACCTCTTTTTGTTCCTCAATGACATTGAGAATACGTTTGAGTGTACCTACACTGGGGTTCACTTGGCCTTTTTCAATGCGTGCAACTAGAGATTGACTAATTCCAACACGGTCTGCTAATTCAGCTTGAGTAAGCCCAACCTTCTTTCGTAGATTTTGTAATTCTTTTGGTGTGGGTACACGGAATTCAGTCAACGATGATCACGTACCATTACTATATACCATACGTAATTACTCCAAAAGAATTAATACTCTGCTGGATTCGGAGATGAAAGGAGATGACACCGTGACTGAAATGCAGCAAGCTGAAATTCGAGTTGTCGGTGTCGTTCAAGGAATTGGTTTCCGCCCATTTATCTATGCCCAGGCAACAAAACGCGGATTGAATGGATTTGTTTTAAACACAGGAAATTCCGCTGTTCAGATAATAGTAGAAGGGGCTAAACCGAATATCATTGAATTCATTGAATCCATTGAAATAGATAAACCGTACCTCGCTGTTATTGACAGCATCCAAACAGTCTGGCGACAGGCGACTGGCAAATTCCGTGATTTTCAGATTCGTATATCAAAGAACGAACAAAAAGCGGGTGGATCTGTCATTCCCGCTGATATCTCAGTGTGTTCCGACTGTATCAAAGACATGAACAATGCTGATTCTCGACATTACCAGTACCCGATGACCTGTTGTGCGATCTGCGGTCCTCGCTATACAACGGTAACAGACACACCATACGACCGGGAACGTACCACCATGACGGACTTCCCCCTTTGCAACGATTGTGATTTGGAATTCAACGATCCCATTAATCGTCGATACAATGCCCAAACTATTTGTTGCCCAAATTGTGGACCTCAATTTCAGCTCTTACATTCAGATGGTTCCGTGGTTGATGTCAGTGACCCCTTTGTTGAATCCGTAAACTTACTGAATGAAGGAGCAATCGTAGCCATTAAAGGGTTAGGGGGGATTCATCTTGCTGTTCGGGCCACCCTTGATTCACAGATTCAACGGTTACGTAGTTTACGAAAAAAACCACACAAACCTCTGGCTATTATGTCCAGAGATCTTGATATGGTACGACACTATTCAGAAGTCGATGAAACAGCTGAACAATTGTTACTCTCATGGCGACGCCCAATCGTAGTTTTAAATCAATTAGATCCGTTCCCCTTGGCTCCCTCTCTTGCTCCTGGACTTGATACGATTGGAGTGATGCTTCCTTACTCAGGAATCTATCTTCAATTATTTGAGGGGCTCCAAGATTCTGCCCTCGTTATGACTAGCGCTAATCCATCTGGATTACCTACCGTTATCCATGCTTCAACATTTCAAGAACAATTCATGGAAATGGCAGACTACTTCCTTACTCATAATCGAACAATACACCAGCGATGTGATGATTCCGTAGTCATTCCGATATTCAATCAAGAATTAATCATTCGTCGTTCACGAGGATATTCTCCGGAACCTATTGACACAGCTGATGGAGGACCCTCAATTCTTTCTCTCGGAGCTTTAGAGAAAAACACTGGTGCAATTTACCACAAGAGACGGATTTACCTTACACAGCATATTGGCGATGTTGATACCCTTGAGTCGTTGCGTTATCTCCAAGAAAGTCTAGCCCACCTACAACGATTACTACGTGTATCTACTTTTGATGCCGTCGCATGTGATTTACACCCCGATTTTTTAACCACTAGTTATGGCACCAAATTATCAAAGGATCATCAAATTCCCCTCATTCAAGTACAACATCATCATGCTCACCTAGCTGCACTTCTCGCTGATTTCAAACTTCCACTTAACGAAGAGATCGTCGCGATTTGTTGTGACGGAGCAGGATACGGTCCTGATAATTCCATTTGGGGTGGAGAAATTCTAACAGGAAATGCACGCCAATACACAAGGTCAGCATTTCTAGAACCACATCCCATGCCTGGAGGAGATCAGGCCGCGAAATACCCTTTCCGAATGTTACTAGGTATACTCTCAAAGAAGTACTCGCAGACGGAATTGTATAACCTCTTTGAAAAAGAATCAGAGACAGCATTACCTGGTGGATCAAGGGAGCTCAATATCGCTATTGCTCAAATCAATCAACACATTAACACACCAATGACTTCTAGCACAGGTAGGGTCTTAGATTCTCTTGCAGCTTTACTACAGGTTTCCTATCAGCGAACCTATGAAGGGGAGCCTGCGATTCGTTTGGAGGCATTTGCTAATTCAGGTACCCGTCAATCAAAAATCCAGCTCCAACTCCCGATTGAACACAGAGGAAAAACCATGGTGATAAACACTGGTGAATTGGTGGACCAAGTATTGCAACACCGAGAAAGATTCCGAGGAGCTGATTTGGCAATGGCTGCTCATTGTAGCCTGGGCCAAGCTCTTGCTGAAACTGCTATTGGCGCGGCTAACTCACAAGGGATTAAGAAGATTGGCTTTTCGGGTGGTGTTGCCTACAACAAGATCTTGACCCGAACTATTCGTTCAGAAATCGAGAATGAAGGATATGAATTTCTCATGCACCGAAACATCCCGCCTGGTGATGCTGGGACCTCAGCAGGTCAATCCCTGGTTGCAAGAGCTAGGATTCAATAGAATCTTCATTGACGAAACGGATTTTGTATTAGTGAAATTTTATTTCATTTATTTCATTGAATTCAATAAGTTCCAGTGGAAATCATCCACAACTAATATAAATAACCGATATTTATCTAGACGCAGAGTTGTAGTATTATGGCTGCTACCCGAACATCTCAACAAGCCGCTCATGGTTCCCAGAAGTCCAAATCGCGCCAACGTCCCTCTCAAATGCCCCCACCAGAAGAGGCTGATGTTAAAACCAATATCACTGATCTTTTACGCGATGAAGGTGCGCTAACCAGGGGAGACATTACAATAAGAACAGGAATCCCCCGGACAACTGTTTATGATACCCTTATGAACCTCTTGATCGCAGGAGTTGTTGAGAAGTATGTGGAGCGAAATGGTCGGCGTGGCCGCCCGTCTGTTTACTATCAGCTTGTAGCTTAGTAATTAGATAAGCCCCTTTATTTCCACTGGAACTTCTTATTTATTGATTATTTTGTTACCCTTTCAGATTAGTGTAAAATGCGCAAAACAAGTGTCTAGAATACTAACAGATGCTGTGGAGAGACTGTAAACTATTTATAGAAGAAGAGATAAAAACAACAGGGGAAGATTCTTCGAATAATAATAAACAACAACCAACTTTTCTAAATCTTCGAGTTCCAGTGGAAACCAAGGGGAGCCACAAATCGTTCATGAAACTGATCCAGATATGATTTTATATTTTCAAAAAAATAATGATTGAGCATGAAAAGTTTATAACTAGTGTGCGAAATAATCGTTTATTGATAACCAAATCGAGTAATTTGAGCACTATGTTTTATTGGCCAAAATCGCTGCAATCTCGTCTGTGAGTTCTTCAATGTTAACACGATACTCGCGTTGTGCGGAAGATCCTCGTCGGGTTAAACTACCTTCTTTGTGCATACGAGATAGGTACGTGGAAGCAGTAGCAAGTGGGATGGAAGGATGAAAGGTATGTTCATAAAGTTCTAGGATGTCTTTCGATGTGAACCACCCGTGGCGACAATTCCGAAGGACAATGTAGCGTACTTTTTGCCGGACAGTCCATGACTCAAAGTCAGGGATTTCTCCTGCTTCCTGGGGTACTTCGGCAGCTTTGGGTTCATCGGTTGTCTGTAAAGCGGTAGCTATA
The DNA here is from genome assembly GCA_016840185.1 of Candidatus Hermodarchaeota archaeon. Next base: position 15,408 of record JAEOSV010000027.1, read on the forward strand.
GAGTCTGTGATAGAAGTTGGAAGCCCCTCATTGAATGTGATAGTGATGTCACAGGATTTTCCGTCGATTGTTAGACCTTCTATGGTGATCTTTTGTTTCTTTTTCTTCATCGGCCATTACCCCACAATGATGTGGTCTGCTCTCCAAGTCCCATCTAGTCTGCCTTGTTCACAATAATAAAAGTGTGACGGTGTGAATGATTAGTCGGACAATTGAGTGTAAACATCAAGATCTCTTCTGAATTATTTGGAATGGGGTCTGGAGACTCGCTTGGTCATTAAAGAAGTTTCAGGAAAAATAAGGATTCTACGCGCTTCATTTCGTGTTTTGAAGGATTTCTCCATGAATTACAAAGGTTCACATGTTGTTAACATGTTAACACTAATTTTGGGGTAAATACGCTGTTAGATTCGTTCTCCAGTGGAAATGAAGGGGGGAGATAATGTTGACTAATTATCGGGCTATCACATTGCGTTATTTTGAAAAAAATAGGGTTTAAAACGAGATTTGAGCTTCAATGTTAACAAGTTTCGCGCCAAATGTGAACAAATTAACTCCTAGTAATTAAGAAATTGTTTTGAACAGTACTCATTTTACGAAACCCTAATATGGAGGAAAAGAACACTTCCAAAAGAAACGCTAGTATTTCCTTTGGGACTTTGTGGAGGCCCACTTGTTATGGACGACCCCCGACCGTTAGATCGCATCTTCGAAAGACTTAGTTCAGGTCCCACACTTATTGAAGACCGAAAAGTTCTCTGGCATTCCTATGTACCAGATGTACTTCCACACCGGAATGATCAGATTACTCAAATTGGTAGTATTCTTGCTTCGGGTTTGAAAGGGAGCCGGCCGTCCAATGTGTTTGTGTATGGAAAACCTGGAACGGGAAAGACGGCTGTAACCCGATATGTCCTTAGAGAACTAACGACAAAATTCGGTGAACTCCAATTACCATTCAAAGCTGTGTATTTGAATTGTCGTAATGTTGACACCGATTATCGAGTGCTAGCCCGAATCTGTGCTGAGCTGGGACAAAAAGTACCTTTTACAGGGCTTCCGACAGATGAAGTTCATTCCAGACTTATCGAACTTTTAGAAAGCCAAGATCTGTTAACCATTATTGTTTTGGATGAAATTGACCGATTGGTCTTAAAGAGTGGCGATGATACCCTCTACAAACTCACTCGCATAAATTATGAACTATCAAAGGCACGCGTAAGTTTGATCGGGATTTCTAACGATCTTCGATTCCCTGAATATCTCGATCCTCGTGTGCTAAGTAGTTTAAGCGAAGAGAAAGTAATTTTCCATCCCTATACGGCCCTACAATTACAGGATATATTACGACGTCGAAGCTCAAGTGGCCTAAAGGATGGGACTCTTGAAGAGCCTGGCGTCATTAATCTCTGTGCCGCCTTAGCGGCGAGAGAAGAAGGTGATGCTCGACGAGCACTTGACCTCCTTCGTGTTGCAGTGGAAATTGCTGAAAGAGAAACAAGTGATGGGATTAGAGTTGAACATGTGGAAAAAGCCCGGTTAAGTATTGAGCGTGATACGGTTCTCGAAGTGTTACGGACTTTACCGGTTCAACAGAAATTAGTGCTCTATGCAGTGTATCTGTTAGAACGCCACAAACACCCGCATCCGGTAACCGGAGAAGTTCAAGACGTTTATGGTGATCTCTGCATTCAACTTGGTATGGATCCTCTCACACAGCGACGCGTTAGCGATCTCATCAACGATTTGGATGCAACCGGTATCGTGAATGCTAAAGTAGTCAGTAAAGGTCGGTATGGACGAACAAAGAATATCCGACTCAGCGTACCAACGAAAATGGTCGCAGACGTGTTGGAACGCGATAGTCGAATCAAAACCCTTTCAAGCTATGTGCCCAAAACCCTGAGCAAATAAACGGGGCTCTAGGAGTCCAATTTATGTACACTGTACCGCGAAAGCCCCTCCGATTGGTTGATTATGCATTTCGAGCTCTAGGAAAAGATGAGATTCCGCTACAGAAACTGGTATTCTTTATTGCCTTTGATTTAAGGCAACTTCCTCCATCACGTGCCAGGAATTTAATACTCGATCTTCACAAGAATCAAAAATTAGAAATTAAGAACGATGTTGTTTATCAACCTCAAGAGGTTGTCCATGAACGTGAACCGCTGGCTCAAATACCTAAAACCTCCACATCAAGTTTAGGAGAGCAACTTCGTCTCTTCGTAAGTTCTTCTCGCCTTTCTCGTGCTGTAGGTATGGACGACCAAGCAATTGAATTCCGTCGACTTTCAGAGGTTCCGTTGAAAATCGAAGCTTCTGTCCATGGGACTCGAGAATATCGTCTCGAATTAGATGAGGAGATCATGCAAATTTCTCATGATTGCCCCGATTGGCGAAGGGTAAGCGTGCTTCACAGATTTTGTAAACATGTGGCTAAGCTCTTTCTGTTACTGGAAAAGGAAGAAGCTTTTCGTCTTCTCCAATCACTTCAAACAGATTCTTGGGAGTTCGTACAGCTTTAGGTGAAATTCAAAGTTTTAACATTTAATGTCTTCAAGTTCACCAAAGGTACAATTCCCGGTGTGGGTTCGATACCTATCAGTTTTTGATATTCAGTTTGACTTTGGAATGTTCCTGAATTGATCATTAAGGTTTTCCGATAACTCCCCACGCTAGTCACGTGGATATGACCACAGTGAAGTATATCCGGGACCTCGTCAATTACTAGCCAATCCCGAGGCTCGGCGACTATTGTTGTGCTTTTTCCATAGATTGGAGCTAGATGACGACCTCTAAG